>NZ_JALQDZ010000013.1:0-57463 GCF_023630985.1 Caballeronia sp. ATUFL_F1_KS39
ACCTGTTACTGTTTTCTATTCTTCCGAATAGGTCGCTCACTCAACGTACTGACGATGATTTATTCCATCCAAAGATGAACAAACCTTCCTCTGATACTTCGTGTGAGACTCTTGATACCTTTGCTATTGCCGATTCCGAAGAACCAGCCGCACTCGCCATCAAGCGCCCACACTTATCGGCTGTTAGTTTTTAAAGAGCACATCGCAAGACAAGCCTTACTTCAACTTCCATCTTGCGTCGCTGCATCAGCAGCAGAGAAACGAGATTATGAAGAACGTTTGGGTTTGTGTCAACAAGAATTCGAAGTTTCTTTTTCTTGCCGATCCGCGCCCGGAGCCTTCTACAACCTACCCCCGAGCACACCGCCGATACCGCCCTCTCCCGCTTCCTTCGCGTTCATCGAATCGCGAAGGAACGAAATTCTAGTGAGCGAATCCCGACTCCGCAAGGGGGATGCAAAGAAATTATCGTGGCGCTCCAAGTCACGCTGCACTCTCCTCCGATCGACGTGTTGCAACGCCGCACGATAAAAGCATCGCCCGAGCGACTACAATCAAAGGTTCACCGCACTAATTCACTCTAGTATCTATATGCGCTCGCGAATCGCAAAACGTATTCCCCCAGATGCAGACAAGCTCGTCAGCCTCTCCCTCGCGCTTTTCGCGTCCGGCAGCCGTGTCGAGGACCGCTTCTGGGAAGCTCGCCTCGACACGCTCATCGCCAAACTCGTGCGCAACGGCAATCAGACGACGCTCGACGCCGCGCTCGACCATCTGCAGCAGAATCATCCGGACGCCTACGGCGCGCTCGCCGATATGGCCGAGACGCACAGCGAGTCGTTCAGATTCGACATCGAAGGCGCACCGCATGAAGCCTTGCTCATTGCCGCGCCGGTGCTCGCGTGGACGCGCTACGCGATTCCATCGGGCTCGCTCAAGGGCGATGCCGTCGACGCACTGCGCACGCAGATGCAGGCTCATGTGCTCGCAGCCGATGCCCGGGTAGCCGTCGCGCCCTATCTGTACAGCATCGATCAGTTGCCACGCCACCATGTGGATACGTCGCGCCTCGCGCAACAGTTGCTGCAGACGGTGACGAGCGGCAGCGTCGCACGTCTGAATCTGTCGGACCTCCCGGAAACCTCGCCGATTCTCGCGGACCCGCGATTTCTATTGGCGCTGGTCGTCGTACCGGCCGGTGCGGCGTTCTTTCGCTGGCAGGAAGACGAAAACGGCAGCCGCGTGGAGCGCGGTCAATGCCTCGAACAGTGGGCCGCGCAAGGCGGACCGAGCTTCGCGGCAATTCTGCCGGGTTGCGAGTTCGAGTGCTTGCTTCCTGACGCCTACTACTCCGCCTGCCGCGACGCCGACGAGCAGGTGCGTCCGCACACCGTACGTACCGCCGTCCGATATCTGTTCGATACGCTCGGCACCGCGCCCCAGGACTTGCGCGCGGTCATCGCGGGCTTCGGCGAGCGGCGCATCGACGAATACCGCATCGGCTTTACACGTCGCGGCAGCAACGATGTGATCTACGGCGTCGTGTGGCCGCTCTACGGCCGCGAGAACGGGGAACTCGGAATGGACGAGGATCCGGTCGATCTCGAGGGCGCCAATGGACCGGTGGAAGAAATCGTCGAGTTGCTGAAGAAGACAGGTGTCTCTGACGTACGCCGCCATGCGGGACGCTTCGAACCGGAGTTCTGCGACGACTGCGGCGTGCCGCTCTATGCCGATCCGCTCGGCGAGATCGTCCACGCTGAAATGCCGGAAGACGCTGATCCTGCGCAGCCACATTTCCATTAACGATGCTCGATAGCAGCTATTTACGCCAAAAAGAACCCCGCCGCGTGCGGGGTTTTGTGTATTTATGCCTATGCCATTCGGATAGGGGGCCAAATCACCTTAAATTTGTCAACATACCGACTGGCGCCGATGCAAACCGGCGCCGAGTTCCGAAGCCGGTAGGCGACGGTGTATTGACAAGAGGTGAAGCATGATAATCAACATCATTGGTTCCGACGCAGAACGCCGGGCGGGCCTTAAAACATTGCTGCGCCGCGTTGCGCGCCAAGCGCAATTCATCGAGGCGAAGGATTGGAGACAAGCCCGTTCCGCCTTGAAGCGCTCCTCCCCTGACATGATCGTGATCGACTGGGCGCCCGAACTGCGCACCGGCGACCTGCAGATCCTGCTCGACGACGCCCCAGATGTGCCAGCGGCCATCATGGTCGACCGTTGCGGCGCCGCGCTGGTCTACGCGCTGATGAGCGTCGGCGCAATGGGCGTGATCCCGCGCACCCTCGATCCCATCCTGATACTCCGCGCGCTGGAGATGGTCCTCGTCGGTGGACATTACATTCCGCCCGACGTGGTCGACCCGGAACTGACGCTTGAGCTCACCACCCGCCGCATTCGAAACAGTGCCAAGCTGCCGAAGATTCGCCATCATCCGACGCTGTCACCGCGACAACAGCAGATCATGCGCTGCGTGCACATGGGCAGCACGAACAAGATGATCGCGAAGACGCTCGGTATCAGCGAAGGCACGGTGAAAATCCACCTTGCAAGTATCTTCCAGCAGCTGGGCGCGACAAATCGCGCGGCCGCGGTCGCGATCTACAACGGCGTGCAGAATTCGCATCTCGAGATTCTGCGCAGCGGAGGCGAGAAACCGGTGCGCGTCGTATCGGGCCAGCCAGGCGTGATTCCGCTGCGCCGGCCGCGGACGCGCTATCCGTCGCTTCTCGACAACGATGCGGCCGCGCTGCCGATGGCCGCCGAGCCTGAATCAACGTTCTAGCAACAAACGAGGCAAACGGGTCCGTCCTTTGCGCACACGTTTTACGCGCAACGAGTAATATGCAAGGCATGGGGTTCTTCTACACACCGCTACCGCTTTGGCTAACCGTCGGCAGCTGGATCGCCGCCGCGGGGCTGCTCGCGCTCGCAATGCTGCAGCGTCCGTTCGCTCGCCTGCAGGACGCCACGCTGCAAAACGTGTGGCTTGGCGTCATCGTCGCGATCTCGGTGCTATGGGCATGCAACGCATGGTTCGATGACGGACCCGTCATCCATCTATTGGGCGCAACGTTGATGGTCACGCTGTTCGACTGGCGGCTCGCGCTCATCGGCACGGCCGCGACCACGGGTCTCGCGGCCGTCGTGCTCGATGCATCGTGGCTGTCGGTCGCGACCACCTATCTTCTCTTCGGCGCAGTGCCCGTCGCTGTGTCGACATTGCTGCAGCGCTTGAGCAACCTATGCTTGCCGCGCAATCTCTTTACCTTCATCGCCGGACACGGGTTCATCACGTCGGCGGTTGCGGTGGCCGCCGCTTGTGGCGCGACCGTCGGGCTCGAGATGGCGCTTGCCGGCGGCCCGGTCATCGTGCCTCCGGCATTCACGCGCGGCTCGCTGCTGCTGGGCGCCGGCGAGGCGCTCTTCACGGGCCTGCTCACCATATTGATCACGGTGTACAAGCCCGCCTGGATCACCACCTATGACGTGCGCCGCTATCGCCTGGACCGCGGCCCGCGCGTCTAGGTTGCGCGAAACGTATCAATTCACTGCTACTGGCGGAGTCGGATATCGGACTCCGGGCGATGGGTACGCGCACAAAGTACGATAAGATTGAACTCCCTCCCCACACGGCGCATCTTACTTGCCCGTGTCTTCTTAGCGCCAGACTTGATGGAAAGTAACTTCGCACCGCGCCGGCTCCTGCGGCTCGTCGGCCGGTTGGCGGTATGTGCATCGTTGGCATGCGCCGTGTCCGCTTTTGCCGATTCGCTCGACGAGCGCAACGAACTGATTCACCACTTCGTCACCGATTTCAAAGCCAACCCGCTCGTCGCGGATTGCGCTGCACATGGCAACTTCATCGCCAGCACGTCGTCGGCGTTCGATCACGTCGAATTTCCGCCTGCCTCGTTCGATGCCTCGCATTCCGCGATCGAGCCGTGGAACGATTCGTTCGACGAGAAGAAGCAGCGAATCAAAGTGGACAATGTCGTGACCGTCGAAGGTCAAGGCATGCCGAAGGACGGCGGGAACGATCCCACTCCGCTCAAGTTCCGCTGCGGTTATGTCGGCAGTCAGATGCTCGCTTTCGGCTGGAACGATCCGGTCCCGCCATTGCGCGCGCGCTCTGAACCTCGCTCGACGCACGCCACGAAGGGCAAGCACGGCGCGAAGACGAAGGCGTCGTCGGGTAAGTCGAAGAGCACGTCGAAGTCCTCGACCAAGTCGACAAAAAAGAGCACCAAGAAGCACTAGCTCCCTTCGTCCTGCGACGAAGACACGACAAAAAAGGGCGTGGCTGCATGAAGCGGCCACGCCCTTTTCACATCGGCGGCAAGTCGGCGGCGCTCAGGCGCCGAACGCCTGCAGATGCCACAGAATGGCTTGCAGCATCGATGCGCCGAGCGCCGCGCTGCGCGCGCCGTTCCAGCCGACGCTCTCGTCGGGCAGATTCGCGTTGTCCTTGAACGGCATCTCGAGCGTAAGCGACAGGCATTTATACTCGTTGCCGATGTACTTCGACGCGAGCTTGAGCGCATCTGTCTGATACTTGCTCGACTCGTAGCCGTGGACGTCCTGGAAATCCGGGCTCGCCTGCTTGAAGAAATCGACGAACGCCTTCTGCTCCTTCGCCTGCTGCTCGGTGAAGCCCGGCAGCATCTCCGAGCCCGCGACGAACACGTACGGAATGGCTTCGTCGCCGTGGATATCGAAGAACAGGTCGCAGCCCGTCTCCTCGATCGCCTCGCGCACGACCAGCACTTCCGGACTGCGTTGCGCGCTCGGCTCCATCCATTCGCGGTTGAGGTTCGCGCCCGCCGCGTTGGTGCGCAGGTTGCCGAGCACGCTGCCGTCCGGATTCATGTTCGGCACGATATGGAAAATGGCCCGCTCGAAGAGCGCGCGCGCCACCGGATCGCCCGCCCAGTCGCCGAAACCGGCGAGACGCTTCACGAGTCCTTCGACGAACCATTCCGCCATCGTCTCGCCCGGATGCTGACGCGCGATGATCCAGACTTTCTTCTTCGGCTCGGCGTCGCCGAAATCCGGGATGCCGAGCGACAGCACCGATATCGGGCGGCCCTGAACCGTGCTGCCGAGCTCGGTCAGCGTCGCGAGCGGCATCTGCTGGACCGCGCCGAGAAACTCCGAGTGGCGCTCTTCGCTGTACGGCTCGAAGTACGCGTAATAGATGCGATCGAAGTCAGGCGTGTGATCGATCTTCATCACCTGCCCGTCGTACTCCGTCGACACGCGGAACCAGTTCACGCGGTCGTAGCTGGCGACCGCTTCATAGTCGCGCCAGCCCTCGGGAAACGCGCACTGCGCCGCGTTCTCGAAGGTCATCACGAGACGCTCGCCGCGCGCGCCCGACACGCGGAAATAGAACCATTGCGCGAAATCCGCGTGCGAATCGGGACGAATGCGCAGGCGAATGTCGGCGGGATCGTCGGCGTTGAGGACTTCGATCGCGCCCGCGTCGAAGTTGCTTGAGATAGAGAGAGTCATCTGCGTTTCCTTGCGTGCTTGCCGCGTGGATCTCAGTCCGCGACGCGGCGACGAAATACATAGGTCGTGTCGTTCGATGCTTTTGCATCGAATTTGTAGCCTTCGCTGTCGAAGCCCTTGAGCGCTTCCGGTTCGTCGATGCGGTTCTCGACCGCATAACGCGCCATCATCCCGCGCGCGCGCTTCGCATGAAAGCTGATGATCTTGTAGCGCCCGCCCTTCCAGTCCTCGAACACGGGCGAGATGACCGGAGCCGCCAGCAGCTTCGGCTTGACCGACTTGAAATATTCCTCCGACGCGCAATTCACGAGCACCCGCGCGCCGCGCTGCCTCTGCAACTGCTCGTTGAGCGCCGCCGTAATGCGCTCGCCCCAGAAAGCGTAGAGGTCTTTGCCGCGCGCATTCGGAAACTTCGTGCCCATTTCGAGCCGATACGGCTGCAGCAAATCGAGCGGCCGCAACAAACCATACAGCCCCGACAGCACGCGCACATGATTTTGCGCGAAATCGAGATCGCCGGCAGACAGCGACTTCGCGGCAAAGCCTTCGTACACGTCGCCGTTGAACGCGAGCACCGCCTGCTTGGAATTGTTCGTGTCGAAGGTCTTCGACCAGTCCGCGTAACGCTGGAAGTTCAGCGCCGCGAGCGGGTCCGAAATGCTCATCATGCCGCCGATCTGCTGCGGCGAAAGTTCGCGCAGTCCGTCGATCAGTTCCGCGGCGTCATCGACGAATTGCGGCAGCGTGTGCTTCTTGATATGGGCAGGCGTCTCGTAGTCGAGCGATTTGGCGGGCGAGAGAACGATTATCATGGAGGCTCGCCGGCACGCCGCCGGCGATCATTGGCATAAACCCCTGATTGTATCGAATGGACAATTCCGCCGCGCCGCAGCCTGGCTCCCCGCGCGTGGTGCTCGATTCGAATGTGTGGATCGACATCCTCGTATTCGACGACCCCGCCACGCGTCCGATTCACGCCGCACTCGTTGCCCGCACGCTCGAAGCGCTCATCGACGAGCGCTGTCTCAGGGAACTCACGCGCGTGCTCGACTATCCGCAATTCGTGCGAATGGACGTCGACAAGACCGCCGCGCTCGCGAGCGTCGCGCGCCTCTCGACGCTCGTGGCCGCGACCATCGACGAAAACGAGCGTCCGCTGCCCCAATGCAAGGACCGCGACGACCAGAAGTTTCTCGAACTCGCGCACGCATCGGGCGCACAGTGGCTCGTATCGAAAGACCGCGCGGTGCTGAAGCTCGCGCGGCGCGTCGCGCGCGATTTCGCGTTTCGCATCGCCGAGCCGAAGCCGTTCGTCATCGAATTCGAGGCACAGGCGGCCATCGGCTGACGGTGTCTTAAAATAGTCGCGAGCCAAATTCAACGCCCATCCGACCATGAACACGACGCACGAATTGCCGCCGACACCGCCCGAACTTTACTTCCCGTCGCGTCTGCCCAACGTGGGCACGACCATCTTCACCGTGATGAGCGCGCTCGCCACGCAAAAAGGCGCGGTGAATCTCGGCCAGGGCTTCCCCGATTTCGATTGCGACGCCCGCATCGTCGATGCCGTCGCGGCCGCCATGCGCGACGGCCACAATCAATATCCGCCGATGGCGGGCGCCGCGCCGTTGCGCCAGGCGATCGCGCGCAAGATCGACGCGCTCTACGGCCGCGCGTATAACCCCGACACCGACATCACCGTGACCGCCGGCGCGACGCAGGCGCTGCTCACGGCGATCCTGTGCTGCGTGCATCCGGGCGATGAAGTCATCGTCATCGAGCCGATGTACGACAGCTATGTGCCGTCGATCGAACTCGCGGGTGGCAAGCCGGTGTTCGTGTCGCTCGAAGCGCCCGACTACGCGCTGCCCTTCGACAAGATCGCCGCCGCGATCACGCCGAGGACGCGCCTCATCATGATCAACACGCCGCACAATCCGACCGGCCGCGTGTGGCGCGCGGAGGACATGAAGAAGCTCGAAGAGATCGTGCGCGACACCAATGTGCTGATCGTCTCCGACGAAGTCTACGAGCACATGGTCTACGACGGCGCGCCGCACGAAAGCGTGTCGCGCTATCCGGAGCTGGCGAAACGCAGCTTCGTCGTGTCGAGCTTCGGCAAGACGTTTCATGTGACCGGCTGGAAAGTCGGCTATGTGGCCGCGCCCGCCGCGTTGACGGCCGAATTCCGCAAGGTGCATCAGTTCAACGTGTTCACCGTGAACACGCCGATGCAGATCGGTCTCGCGCATTATCTCGAAGACCCGAAGCCGTATCTCGAACTGCCCGCGTTCTATCAGAAGAAGCGCGATTTCTTCCGCGAAGGTCTCGCGAAGACGCGCTTCTCGCTGTTGCCGTCCGAAGGCACTTACTTCCAGTGCGTCGATTATTCGAAGATCAGCGACATGCCCGAAGCCGAGTTCTCGCAATGGCTCACGAGCGAGATCGGCGTCGCGGCGATTCCCGTTTCGGCGTTCTATCACGAGAGCCATGAATCGGGCGTCGTGCGCTTCTGCTTCGCGAAGAAGGAAGAAACGCTCGCACTCGCGCTGGAACGTCTCGCGAAGCTTTGAACCGCGGCGCACGCGCCATAACCGCCACAACGAGGAGTCGAACGGAACATGAGTACGCAAGACTTCAAGATCGAAACGCTCGGCATCGTCGGCAGCGGCGCGATGGGGCGCGGCATCGCGCAGATCGCGGCGCTCGGCGGGCTCAGCGTGCGCATCTACGATACGAATCCGAAAGCGCTCGCTGCGGCGCGCGAGTATCTGTCGGACACGTTCGCGAAGCTCATCGCAAAAGGCAAGCTCAAGGAAGCCGACGCGCACGCGGCGCTCGCGCGCATCCGCGATGCGGGCGACACGGGCGAGCTCTCCGATTGCGACGCCATCGTCGAGGCGATCGTCGAGAACCTCGACCTCAAGCGCGAACTGTTTCGCGAGCTCGAAGCCGTGGTCGGCGAGCGCTGCATTCTGGCGTCGAACACGTCGTCGCTTTCGATCACCGCGATCGCCGCCGGATGCGCGCATCCCGAGCGCGTCGCGGGCTTTCACTTCTTCAACCCGGTGCCGTTGATGCGCGTCGTCGAAGTCATCGACGGACTGCGCGGCGACCCGCGCGCAGGCGACGCATTGATGGACCTCGCGCGCCGCATGGGTCATACGCCCGTGCGCGCGAAGGACATGCCGGGCTTCATCGTCAATCACGCCGGGCGCGGCATGAACACCGAAGGCCTGCGCGTGGCGAGCGAAGGCGTCGCGAGCTTCGCGGAAATCGACCGCATCATGCGCGAGCAGGCAGGCTTTCGGCTCGGACCGTTCGAGCTGCTCGATCTCACCGCGCTCGATGTATCGCATCCGGTGATGGAGTCGATCTATCACCAGTTCTATGAGGAGCCGCGCTTCAAGCCGTCGCCGATCACGGGCACGCGGCTCGCGGGCGGGCTCATCGGGCGCAAGGCAGGCGAAGGTTTTTATCGCTATGTCGATGGCAAGCAGGACGTGCCGCCCGAACCCGCCGCGCCGACCGAACTGCCGACGCGCGTGTGGATCAGCCGCGCATCGCACGAAGGACGCGAGCAAGTGCTGAAGCTGATCGCCAAATGCGATTGCTCGGTGCACATCGACGCGGGCCACACGCCGGAGCCGGATTCGCTCATCATCGTGACGCCGCTCGGTTTCGATGCGACCACCGCCGCGGTCAACGAGCATCTCGATGCGACGCGCGTCGTCGCCGTCGATACGCTCTTCCCGCTCGATACGGTCGCGCGCCGCACGATCATGACGACGCCCGCGACCTCGCCCGAGATGCGCGACGCCGCGCACGCCCTCCTCGCTTTCGACGGCGTGCCGGTCTCCGTGATCCGCGATTCGACCGGCTTCGTCGCGCAACGCGTCGTCGCGACGATCGTCAATATCGGCTGCGATATCGCGCAGCAAGGCATCGCGACGCCCGAGGACATCGATCTCGCCGTGATGCTCGGCCTGGGCTATCCGCAAGGTCCGCTCGCGCTCGGCGATACGCTCGGCGCGACGACGATCCTCACGATCCTGCGTAACATTTGCACCGCGCTCGGCGATCCGCGCTACCGGCCCTCGCCGTGGCTCACGCGGCGCGCGCAGCTCGGACTTTCGCTTACCCATACCGAGGAGCTCAGATGAGCGCCGAACTTCTGACAGACCGTCCCGCGGGCAGCGACACCACGCTCGTGCTCAAGTTGTCCAATCCCGGCGCGCGCAACGCGCTGCATCCGGACATGTACGCGGCCGGCATCGAGGCGTTGAACACGGCGGAGCGCGACAACAGCGTGCGCGCGATCGTGCTGACCGGCGCGGACAACTTCTTCTGCGCGGGCGGCAATCTGAATCGCCTGCTGGAAAACCGCGCGAAGGATCCGTCGGTGCAAGGCGAAAGCATCGATCTGCTGGCGGAATGGATCAGCGCGTTGCGCTCATCGACGAAACCGGTCATTGCCGCCGTCGAAGGCGCGGCGGCCGGCGCGGGTTTCTCGCTCGCGCTCGCGTGCGATCTGATCGTCGCCGCCGATGACGCCCGATTCGTCATGTCGTATGCACGCGTCGGCCTGACGCCCGATGGCGGCGCATCGTGGTTTCTGTCACGCACGCTGCCGCGCACGCTCGCGAGCGAAGTGCTGCTCGAAGCGAAGCCGATCGGCGCGGCGCGGCTGCATGAAGTCGGCGTCGTGAACCGGCTGACGAAGAAAGGCATCGCGCTCGATGCGGCTATCGCGTGGGCCGACGATCTCGGCAGCGTGTCGCCGAAAGCGATGGCGCGCATCAAGTCGCTCATCAACGCCGCCGAACTGCAGCCGCTCGCCGCGCATCTCGACATGGAGCGCGACAGTTTCGTCGATGCGCTGCATCACGGCGACGCGCTCGAAGGCATCACCGCGTTCCTCGAAAAGCGCCAGCCGAACTATCGCTAAGCTCATGGCTCACTACGAATTGCCGAAGCGCCGGCGCATCTTTCTGATGCGTCATGGAGACGTCACCTATTTCGACGACAGCGGCCGCGCGATCGATCCCGAAAGCGTGCCGCTCAACGAGCGCGGACGCGAGGAAGCCAGCGCCGCGGGCCGCGAGTTCGCCGCGCAGAACGTGCGCTTCGATCGCGTGATCGCGAGCGGATTGCCGCGCACGATCGAAACCGCGCAACGCGTGCTCGACGCGACGGGGCAAAGCATCGACATCGAAGTGTGGCCCGAGTGGCAGGAAATTCGCGGCGGCAAGCTGAAGGATCTGACGGTGTCGGACATCGAGCGCGCGTTTCTCTCGGTGTTCGATGGCGTCGTGCCGGAAGAGACGCAATTCCTCGGCGGCGAAACCATCGGCGAATTGCTCGACCGCGTGCTGCCTGCGGTCGCGCGTCTGCGTGAAGATCGATCGTGGGACACGGCGCTGCTCGTGCTGCACGGTGGCGTCAATCGCGCGCTGCTCTCGCACGCGATCACCGCGGGCGGGCGCGCGTTCTTCGGGCATCTGTCGCAGGCGACGGGCTGCATCAACGCGCTCGATGTCGGCGACAAGCCGGCCGACTGGGTCGTGCACGCGATCAATCATTCGCCGCCCTCGCCGCTGCACGCCGACGTGCGCAATACGACGATGGAACTGCTCTACGCCCAATTCGTTCGCTACAAGGCCGGCGACATGAACTGAAAACCGCAGTCCGGAGGAGACGATGCAGAACAACGAGACGCAAAAGCAGTCCGATTTCTCCGCGTTCGAAGGAACGCGGCCCGTGCAGGACAAACAGCGTTTCGATACCGATGCGCTCGTAGCGTGGCTCGCGGCGAACGTCGATGGCTTCGACGGCCCGTTGACCATCGAACAATTTGCCGGCGGCCAGTCGAATCCGACATTCAAGCTCGTCACGCCCGCGCGCAGTTACGTGATGCGCGCGAAGCCCGGACCCGCGGCGAAACTCTTGCCGTCTGCGCATGCGATCGAGCGCGAGTATCGCGTGATGCACGCGCTCGCCGCCACCGACGTTCCCGTCGCGCGCATGCTCGCGTTATGCGAGGACGAAAGCGTGATCGGCCGCGCGTTCTATGTGATGGAGTTCGTCCAGGGCCGCGTGCTGTGGGATCAGTCGTTGCCCGGCATGACGCCCGTCGAGCGCGCCGCGATCTATGAGGAAACGAATCGCGTGATCGCAGCGCTCCATACCGTCGATGTCGAGGCCGCCGGGTTATCGGGCTACGGCAAGCCGGGCAATTATTTCGAGCGGCAGATCGGACGCTGGAGCAAGCAATACGTCGCGTCCGAAACCGAGAAGATCGACGCGATGAATCGCCTGATCGACTGGTTGCCGCGGCATATTCCCGCGTCCCGCGAACCGAAAGTCAGCGTCGTGCACGGCGACTTCCGGCTCGACAATCTCATCTTTCATCCGGCCGAGCCGCGCGTGCTCGCCGTGCTCGACTGGGAACTGTCGACGCTCGGCGATCCGCTCGCCGACTTCGCGTATCACTGCATGGCGTGGCATGTCGACCCATCGCAGTTTCGCGGCATCGCCGGACTCGACTGGGCGGCGCTCGGCATTCCCGGCGAAGCCGCGTACGTGAAGCGCTATTGCGAGCGCACCGGCTTCGCAATCGAAGGCGACTGGAACTTCTATCTCGCCTACAACATGTTCCGCATCGCCGCGATCCTGCAGGGCATCATGAAGCGCGTCGTCGATGGCACCGCCGCAAGCGCGCAAGCCGTCGATGCGGGCAAGCGCGCGCGGCCGATGGCCGAACTCGCGTGGACATACGCACAAAAAGTGGGGACAAGCGCATGAACTTCGACTACACGCCCAAGGTGCACGCGTTGCGCGAGAAGCTGCTCGCTTTCTTCGACGCGCACATCTATCCCAACGAAGGCGCTTACGCCGATGAAATCGCGGCGAATCGCGCGGCTGGCAACGCGTGGATTCCGACGCGCCTCATCGAAGGCTTGAAGGAGCAAGCGCGCGCCGAGGGACTGTGGAATCTCTTCCTGCCCGCATCGGCGCGCGGCGCGGGGCTGACGAATCTCGAATACGCGCCCTTGTGCGAAATCATGGGCCGCGTGCCGTGGGCGCCCGAAGTCTTCAATTGCAGCGCGCCCGATACGGGCAACATGGAAACCATCGAACGCTACGGCACCGATGCGCAAAAAGCCCAATGGCTCGAGCCGCTGTTGCGCGGCGAAGTCCGCTCGGCGTTTTTGATGACGGAGCCGGAAGTTGCGTCATCGGATGCGACGAACATCCGCTGCAGCATCGCGCGCGACGGCGACAGCTACGTGATCGACGGCCACAAATGGTGGTCGTCGGGCGCGGGCGATCCGCGCTGCAAGGTGTATATCGTGATGGGCAAGACCGACGCCGACGCGCCGAAACACGCGCAGCAATCGATGATTCTCGTGCCCGCCGATGCGAGCGGCATCACGGTGCATCGGCCGTTGAACGTCTTCGGCTACGACGACGCGCCGCACGGCCATATGGACATCACGCTCGACAACGTGCGCGTGCCCGCGACGAACATGCTGTTAGGCGAAGGACGCGGCTTCGAAATCGCGCAGGGACGGCTCGGGCCCGGGCGCATCCATCATTGCATGCGTCTGATCGGACTCGCCGAACGCGCGCTCGAGTTGATGACGAGACGCACACTCGCGCGTGTCGCGTTCGGCAAGCCGATCGCGCAGCATGGCGTGACGCAGGAGCGTATCGCCGAGGCGCGCATCATGATCGAGCAGGCGCGGCTTCTGACGCTCAAGGCCGCGTACATGATGGACACCGTCGGCAACAAGGGCGCGCGCGGCGAAATCGCGATGATCAAGGTCGTCGCGCCGAACGTCGCGTGCCAGGTCATCGACTGGGCGATCCAGGCACACGGCGCGGGAGGCGTCTGCGACGACTTTCCGCTTGCTTATGCATATGCATCGGCGCGCACGCTGCGTTTAGCCGACGGCCCCGACGAAGTGCATCGAAATGCGATCGCGAAGCTCGAACTCGGGAAATACGCGTCAGGCGGCTGAAGCGCCTGAATCGACAGGATTGCGCAGGCCGAAAAGCGCGGCGGAATCGACGGTCAGCACGAGCTCGCCGTTCTGGTTGTGCGCTTCCCAGCGCGTCTGCACGATGCCGCGATCCGGCTTGCTCTTCGACACGCGCTTGTCGAGCACGCGCACGGTGAGGCGCACGCTATCGCCGACGCGCACCGGCTTGATCCAGCGGACGTTGTCGAGACCGGGCGAGCCCATCGAGGTCGAACCGCGCAACATGTCGCGCACGAGGATGCCCATCATCGCGGAACAGGTGTTCCAGCCGCTCGCGACGAGCCCGCCGAAATGCGACGCCTCGCCCGCCGCCTCCGAGAGATGAAACGGTTGCGGATCGTAACGCTCCGCAAATCCGACGATCTCCTCTCTCGTGAACGTGTGCGCGCCCAGCGTCACGGCGCTGCCGATTTCGAAATCCTCAAAAGCGTAGGTCATGCGTTCTCCTTTACGTGGCGGCAAATTCTGACAACGGAGAACACGGTCGCGCAGAACGCGCGGAGGACTGGCGTCGGTGAGAAAAACTGAGGTCCATGCGCAGTGTCTCCTTCACGGCCCCTTCCGGAGCCCGAAAATACACCGCGCAAGAACGTTACTGCAGCGGCTCTTTCAGCGCGTCCGGAACAGGCAACGGCATCACGTCGATCCCTTCTTCGAGCAGCGCGTGCGTCTCTTCGGGCGTCGTGACGCCGCGTATGTTGCGCGCCGGCGCCTCGTTGTAATGAATGCGCCGCGCCTCGTCGGCAAACCGGTCGCCCACGTTTTCGGTCTTCTCGATCAGCTCGCGCATGAATTGCAGCGCGCGCGCCTGCAATGCCGCCGCTTCAGGCGCGGCTTGCGCCTGCGCAGGCTGGGAAGCCGCCTCCCCTCGCGCGGACGACAAATTCAAGCGTGGCGCGGACGGCATACGACTCACATCGGTCGCCGAGCAAACCGGACAAGCAACCAGCTTGCGCGACAATTGCGACTCGAACTCTTCGGTCGAGGCGAACCAGCCTTCGAACCGGTGATCGTGCGAGCACTTTAAATCGAGGACCTTCATGCTGATGGGGCTTCGTTGAAGTTTATCTCAAAAACGCGCTTTATGAACGGTCGTTCGCAAATCTGCAGGAATGTGCAGTGGCCGTCAAACGCTGAACTACTCATTCTAGCCGCTCGGCCCGAAGGGCGCCTTTGACGACGCAAAAACGACAAAAGCGGCCATCGAGGCCGCTTTTGCACGCATCCGTGTGACGAGCGCTCAATCCTCGATCGACTCACCAAGCTTCCACTCACCCGAGCGGATCTTCTCCAGCCAGAACACGCCGATGATCGTCTTCACGTCGCTGATGCTGCCGTCCTTCACCCAGGCCATCAACTGCGCTTCGTCGGCGACGAAAGTCTCGAGGAATTCGCCTTCGTCGAGTTTCGCATCGCCGGCATCGAGGCCGCGCGCAAGATAGATGTCGATGAACTCGGTCGAATACGAAATCACCGGATGGATCCGCGTGAGGAACGTCCATTCACGCGCGGTGTAACCCGTCTCTTCCTGCAACTCGCGTTTCGCGCACGTCAGCTCGTCTTCGTCCGGATCGAGCTTACCCGCCGGAAATTCGAGCAGCACGCGGCCCACCGGATAACGAAATTGGCGTTCGAGCAGCACGCGTCCGTCGTCGAAGACCGGGAGAATCATCACCGCGCCGGGATGCTCGACGAACTCGCGCGTCGCGTGCTTGCCATCGGGCAATTCAACGGTATCGCGTTTCAGCGTGAGGAACTTGCCCTCGTGCAGCGTGACGCTTTCGACCTTCTTTTCGATGAGGCCGTCGTCGTTACCGGGAATCGAGGAATGATCTGCCATCTTGAGCCCTGTGCTGTTGAAGCAAACAAGCCGCTGACAGCACGAAGCGGTCAGCGGCGCTTGACGAGATATTGATACGTGAAGCCCGGAAAGGCGAACACGACGAAGAGACTGAAGGTAATGGCATAGAACTGCCATTCCTGATCGAATCGGTTGCCGGCGCGCGCTTCGAGCATGAAGCCGAGCGCACCGACCACAAAGTAAAGAACGACGAGCTCGCCGATGCGAATCCACGCGCTCTTCTTCGCCGCCTTGCGTCCCGTCGACGCCGGAAGCGGCAACGGGACGATGGCGAAGAGGCGCTGATTCAGGAACGGCACGTTGGCGAGAACGAGCGCCAACAGCACGATGAACCAGCCTGCCGCCGACATTACAGCGGCAGCGTATGCGAGATCGCCGTGAGGCACGCGCTCATCAACGGACCCGGCACCAGACCGAGCACCAGAACGGCCAGGCCGTTGAACGCGAGCAGCGAGCGGTTCAGGCCGCCGGCGAGGATCGGCGATGCGTCCGTCGGCGCATCGAAGTACATCAGCTTGACGACGCGCAGGTAGTAGAACGCGCCCACGAGCGAGGTCATCACGGCGAGGACGGCGAGCCATGTGAGACCGGCGTTCATCGTCGCTTCGAGCACGGCGAGCTTCGCGTAGAAGCCGACCGTCGGCGGGATGCCGGCGAGCGAGAACATCATGATCATCATGACGAACGCGAATACCGGGCTGCGCTGATTCAGGCCCTTGAAGTCTTCGAGCATTTCGGCTTCGAAGTCGCGGCGCGCGAGCAGCATGACCACGCCGAAGGTGCCGAGCGTCGTGACGAGATAGATGATGCTGTAGAACATCGCCGAGCTGTATGCGCCCGCCGCACCCGTCAGCTTGCCGTCGACCACGCCGGCGAGCAGCCCCAGCAGCACGAAGCCCATGTTCGAGATGGCCGAGTAAGCCAACATCCGCTTGATGTTCTTCTGCACGATACCCGTGATATTGCCGACGATCAGCGACAGCGCCGCGAGGATCACGAGCATTTCCTGCCAGTCCACCGCGAGCGGCAAGAGGCCCATCACCAGGAAGCGCAGACCCCACGCGAACGCCGCGACCTTCGGTCCGCCGCCGGTGAGCAGCGTCATCGCGGTCGGCGCGCCCTGGTAGACGTCAGGCACCCACATGTGGAACGGCACCGCGCCCATCTTGAACGCCACGCCCGCAACGATGAAGATCGCGCCGAACAGCAGCACGGCGTCGTTGATGCGGCCCGAAGCGACGGTCTTCAGCACTTCGTTCAGATCGAGCGAGCCGGTCGCGCCGTAGATCATCGAGATGCCGTACAGCAGGAAGCCGGATGCGAGCGCGCCGAGCACGTAGTACTTCATCGCCGACTCGTTCGACTGCGGCACGTCCTTGCGCAGCGCGATCACCGCGTACAGCGACAGCGACATCAGTTCGAGGCCGAGATACAGCGTCAGGAAGTTGTTGCCCGAAATCATCACGCACTGGCCGAGCAGCGAAAACAGGCCGAGCAGGAAGAAGTCGCCGCGGAACAGGTCGCGGTCTTCCAGATACTTCTTCGAGTAGATGATCGACACCGCGTAGCCGAGACACACCACCGCCTTCATCGCGCTCGCGAACGGATCGACGATATACATGCGCGTGAAGAAGAAATGCGGCGTCGGGTCGAGCGCGGTGACGGCGAACCACACGCCGCAGACGATCGTCGACACGAGCGCGATCAGATACGTCGTGCCGCGGCTCTTCGGGCCGAACATCGTGTCGTTGAGCCAGGCCAGAACGACCGACGCCATCAGGACCGCGTCAGGCCAAAGAATACTCATAGAGGCGTTTTGCATGATCTCTTAGTTCCTCCGCACGACGTTACTGAGCCAGCGGCAGCTTGGACTGCGCGACGTGGGAGAGCAGGTTTGCCACGGATTCGTGCATCACGTCGGTAAAGGGCTTCGGATGCAGGCCCATGTACAGCGTGAACAGCGCAAGGATGGCGAGCATCAGGAATTCACGCCCGTTGATGTCCTTGAGCTTCGCGACGTGGTCGTTCGCGACCGCGCCGAAGTACACGCGCTTGTACATCCACAGCGTGTAGGCCGCGCCGAGGATCAGCGTGAACGTCGCGAGGAAAGCGATCCAGAAGTTGTACTTCACCGCTGCCAGAATCACCATGAATTCGCCGACGAAACCCGAGGTACCCGGAAGGCCGCAGTTGGCCATCGCGAAGAGCATCACGAATGCCGCGAACTTGGGCATCGTGTTCACGACGCCGCCGTAATCCGCGATCTGGCGCGAGTGCACGCGGTCGTACAGCACGCCGATCGAAAGGAACATCGCGCCCGATACGAAACCGTGCGAGATCATCTGGATGATCGCGCCTTCGACCGCGAGCTGGCTCGACGCACCGAACATGAAGAAGCCGAGCGTGACGAAGCCCATGTGCGCGATCGACGAATACGCGACGAGCTTCTTCATGTCGGACTGCACCATCGCGACGAGACCGATGTAGATCACCGCGATCAGCGACAGCGTGATGACCACCGGCGCGAGGAAATGGCTCGCGTCCGGCGCGATCGGCAGCGAGAAGCGCAGGAAACCGTACGCGCCGAGCTTCAGCATGATCGCCGCCAGCACGACCGAACCGCCCGTCGGCGCTTCGACGTGCGCGTCCGGCAGCCACGTGTGCACCGGCCACATCGGCACCTTCACGGCGAACGCCAGGAAGAACGCGATGAACAGCAGCACCTGCGGCGTCATGTCGAGCTTCGCGGCTTGCCACGTCGCCAGATCGAACGTGTGCGTCTGCGTGTAGAGGTACAGCAGCGCGACCAGCATCAGCAGCGAGCCGGCCAGCGTGTACAGGAAGAACTTGAACGCCGCATACACGCGGTTGGGGCCGCCCCACACGCCGATGATGATGTACATCGGAATGAGCGTGGCTTCGAAGAACACGTAGAACAGCAGGCCGTCCGCCGTCGAGAACACGCCGATCATGATGCCCGAGAGGATCAGGAACGCGGCCATGTACTGCGACACGCGCTCGGTGATCACTTCCCAGCCGGCGATCACGACGATCACCGTGATGAGCGCGGTCAGCACGACGAACCACATCGAGATGCCGTCGACGCCGAGGTGATACGTGATGTTGAAGCGCTCGATCCAGTTCGACTGTTCGACGAACTGCAGCGCGGCCGTCGACGTATCGAAGCCGGTGATGAGCGGAATCGTGACGATCAGCCCGAGCACCGAGCCGACCAGCGCGACCCAGCGCGCGGGCGCCGGGTTGCGGTCGTTACCAACTGCGAGCACGAGCAGGCCGAAAACGATCGGCAGCCAGATCGCGACACTGAGAATCGGAAAAGAGTGCATAGGATCCCTCGCCTTATTTGCCGCCGAGCGTCACAAACAGGGTCAAGAGCCCCAACATGCCGATAATCATGGCGAACGCGTAGTGATAGATGTAACCGGATTGAAGGAAGCGGATCACACCGGCGAACCAGCCCATGAACCGCGCACTGCCGTTGACGATGCCGTCGATGACGACCACATCGCCCTCTTTCCACAAGCCGCGGCCGATGGCGACAGCGCCCTTCGCGAACACGACCTCGTTGATCTTGTCGCAGTAGTACTTGTTGTCGAGCAGCACGTAGATCGGGCGGAACGTGCGCGCGACAACCGCCGGCAGGTCCGGACGCTTCATGTAGAAGAACCACGCGACGATCACGCCGAGCGCCGCGAGCCACACCGGACCCGGGGTGATGATGCCGTGCAGCGCCATCGCAATCCAGCCGTGGAACTCTTCGGCCATTTCCTTCAGGCCTTCGTGGTTCTCGGCGATGTAGATCACCTTGTCGAACACGACGCCGTGCGAGAAGAAGTCGCCGTAGATCATCGGGCCGATCATGATCGCGCCGATGATGATCGACGGAATCGCGAGCAGCACGAGCGGCAGCGTCACGACCCAAGGCGTTTCGTGCGGGACGTGAGCGTGTCCGTGACCGTGATCGTCGTGATGACCGTGCGAATCATGACCGTGGCCGTGCGCTTCCGCCTGGCCCATCGGCGAGTCGGGATGCTTCGGACCGCGGAAGCGCTCTTCGCCGTGGAACACCATGAAGTACATACGGAACGAGTACAGCGACGTGACGAACACGCTCGCGACCACCGCGAAATACGCGAAGCCCGAGCCCGCCAGATGCGAGTACTTCACGGCTTCGATGATCGAATCCTTCGAGTAGAAGCCCGAGAAGAACGGCGTGCCGATCAGCGCGAGCGAACCGATCAGCGATGTGATCCAGGTGATCGGCATGTACTTGCGCAGGCCGCCCATGTTGCGCATGTCCTGATCGTGGTGCATGCCGATGATGACCGAGCCCGCGCCGAGGAACAGCAGCGCCTTGAAGAACGCGTGCGTGCCGAGGTGGAACACGGCGACCGGATAAGCCGAGACGCCGAGCGCGACCGTCATGTAGCCGAGCTGCGAGAGCGTCGAGTACGCGACCACGCGCTTGATGTCGTTTTGCACGACGCCGAGGAAGCCCATGAACAAGGCCGTGATCGCGCCGATGACCGTCACGAACGAAAGCGCCGCATCCGAATGCTCGAAGAGCGGCGACATGCGCGTCACCATGAAGATGCCGGCCGTCACCATCGTTGCCGCGTGGATCAGCGCGGAAATCGGCGTCGGGCCTTCCATCGAGTCGGGCAGCCAGACGTGCAGCGGGAACTGCGCCGACTTGCCCATCGCGCCGATGAAGAGGCAAATGCACGCGACCGTCAGCAGACCCCATTGCGTGCCGGGGAACGTCATCGTCGCGAGCTTGTCGCCCTGCGCGAACACGTCGCCATAGTTCAGCGAACCGGCGAACGCGAGCAGCAGGCCAATGCCCAGCAGGAAGCCGAAGTCGCCCACGCGGTTCACGATGAACGCCTTCATGTTGGCGTAGATCGCGCTCTCACGCGTGAAGTAGAAGCCGATCAGCAGGTACGACACGAGGCCCACCGCTTCCCAGCCGAAGAACAGCTGCAGGAAGTTGTTGCTCATGACGAGCATCAGCATCGAGAACGTGAAGAGCGAGATGTACGAGAAGAAGCGCTCGTAGCCGACTTCCTCGTCCGCCATGTAGCCGATGGTGTAGATGTGCACCATCAGCGAGACGAAGGTCACGATGACCATCATCATCGCCGTGAGCGAGTCGACCAGGAAGCCGACTTCCATCTTCAGCGTGCCGACGCTCATCCATTCGTAGATGGTCGCGTTGAAGCTCGCGCCGTGCATCACGTCGTTGAAGACGATCGCCGAAAGAATGAACGAGATGAAGACGCCGAGGATCGTGACGCGATGCGCGCCCTTGCGCCCTACCCATTTCGCGAACAGCCCCGCGATCAGACAGCCGGCAAGCGGCGCCAGCGGAACCGCGAGCAGGAGGTTTTCATTGAGTGTCGTGGACATAACAGCCTAGCCTGAAATTAACCTTTGAGCTGATCGAGGTCCTCGACGTTGATCGTGTCGAGGCTACGGAACAGGGTCACGAGAATCGCGAGACCGATCGCGGCTTCAGCGGCGGCGACAGTCAGCACGAAGAACACGAAGATCTGGCCGTGCACGTCGCCCAGATAGTGCGAGAACGCGACGAAATTGGTGTTCACCGCGAGCAGCATCAATTCGATGGCCATCAGGATGATGATGACGTTGCGGCGGTTCAGGAAGATGCCGACGATGCTGATCGCAAAGAGGATCGCACCGAGCACGAGGTAATGGGCAAGACTCAACATATTCGATTTCTCCTTCGCGCTCAGCCCTTGTTGTCGACCGTGCCCGCGCCGATGTTGCCGGTCACGGCAGGTTCCGTGGAGGCGTCGGGCGCCTGCGTTTCGGCCTGCATCTTCACGAGGCGCACGCGGTCTTCGCGGCGCACCTTGACCTGCTGGCTGACGGTTTGGGTCTTCTTGTCCTTCTTGTCGCGGATCGTGAGCGAGATCGCCGCGATGATCGCAACCAGCAGCACGAGGCCGGCGATTTCGAACGCGAAGATGTAGTCGGTGTAGATGACCTTGCCGATCAGTTGCGTGTTCGACATCGCCGCTGCGCCCGTCACCGCCGTCGACGTTTCGGGTGTGATCGTGCCGCCGTAGCCGTGCCAAAGGATCAGCGCGGTCTCGATCACGATGATCGCGCCGACGATGCTCGCGAGCGGCACGAAGCGCCTGAAATCCTTGCGCAGGACATCGATGTTGATGTCGAGCATCATGACCACGAACAGGAACAGCACCATCACGGCGCCGACATATACGAGAACCAGCAGAATCGCGAGGAATTCGGCTTGCAGCAGCATCCAGATCGCGGCCGCGTTGAAGAACGCGAGCACGAGGAAGAGCGCGGACGACACCGGGTTGCGCGAAGTGATCACCTTCAGCGCGGAAACGACCAGCAGCAGCGCGAAGATATAGAACAGTACGGTTGTGAATTCCATGATTACCGGTTCATCGTTAGGCCATCATCAGGCATGGTGTGTCGGCGCTTTCGGACAGGAGCCGCCCTCGGCGCGCGCCGCAGTGTGCCAAACAGCAACAACAAAATCGCTACGGTGCGATGCCGGAACATGAGGCTCGGGCATCGGACGCATATCAACGATAAGGCGCGTCGGCCGCCTTCGATGCGGCGATTTCCGTTTCGTAGCGATCGCCCACCGCAAGCAGCATGTCCTTCGTGAAATACAGGTCGCCGCGCTTTTCGCCGTGATATTCGAGGATGTGCGTTTCGACGATCGAATCGACCGGGCAGCTCTCCTCGCAGAAACCGCAGAAGATGCACTTGGTCAGGTCGATGTCGTAACGCGTGGTGCGACGGGTGTTGTCCGCGCGCGTTTCCGATTCGATCGTGATCGCCATCGCCGGGCACACCGCTTCGCACAGCTTGCAGGCGATGCAGCGCTCTTCGCCGTTCTCATAGCGGCGCAGCGCGTGCAGACCGCGAAAACGCGGCGAGATCGGCGTCTTTTCTTCCGGGAACTGCACCGTGATCTTGCGCTGGAACGTGTAACGTCCCGTCAGCGCAAGACCCTTGAGCAACTCGGTCAGGAAGAAGGTCTTAAAGAAGTTCTGAATAGCATTCATGATGTTTTCGTCCGCGCTCGCTTACTTCCAGATGTTGAGCGGCGACATGATCCAGAAACCGACCACGACCACCCAGATCACCGACACCGGCAGGAACACCTTCCAGCCCAGACGCATGATCTGGTCGTAGCGGTAACGCGGGAATGTCGCGCGCGCCCAGATGAAGACCGACAGCAGCAGGAAAACCTTGAAAACGAACCAGAATACGCCCGGAATGAACGACAGGAAGCCGAACGGTGCATCCCAGCCGCCGAGGAACAGCGTCGCTGCGATCGCCGAGATCACGATCATGTTGATGTACTCGGCGAGGAAGAACAGCGCGAACGCCATGCCCGAGTAATCGATCATGTGACCGGCGACGATTTCCGATTCGCCTTCCACCACGTCGAACGGGTGACGGTTCGTTTCCGCGATGCCCGAGATGAAGTACACGACGAACATCGGCAAAAGTGGCAGCCAGTTCCACGACAGGAAGTTGATGCCCCAGCCCGCGAACATGCCGCGCTGCTGCGAGTGCACGATGTCGGACATGTTCAGCGTGCCCGCGACCATCAGCACCACGACGAGCGCGAAGCCCATCGAGATTTCGTAGGACACCATCTGCGCCGCGGCGCGCATCGCGCCGAGAAACGCGTACTTCGAGTTCGACGCCCAACCCGCCAGAATCACGCCGTATACGCCGATCGACGAAATCGCCATGATGTACAGCAGACCCGCGTTGATGTCGCCGAGCACCGCTTTCGCCTGGAACGGGATCACCGCCCACACGGCGAACGCCGGCACCACGGTCATGATCGGTGCGATCACATAGATCCACTTGCTCGCAGCCGTCGGCTGGATGACTTCCTTGAGCAGAAGCTTCAGCACGTCGGCGATCGGCTGCAGCAAGCCTGCGGGGCCGACGCGGTTCGGGCCGAGACGCACGTGCATCCAGCCGATGAGCTTGCGTTCCCAGAGAATCAGGTAGGCCACGCACAGCAGGATGACCACCGAAACCACCAGGATGCGGACCACCGCCCACACCGTCGGCCATGCGACGCCCAGAAGCTGCGTGCCGCCTGCGTTGATCGTATCGAACAAGCCCATTTTTACGCCTTCTCCACTACCAGTTCACCGAACAGGCCGCCGAGCGCGGCGCCAGCCGTCGTGCCCGCCGACACGCGGACCACCGATTCCGCGAGATTCGCATCGCGGACCGCGGGCAACGTCACCGACAGATTGCCTTGGCGAATACGCACTGCTTCGCCATCCTTCAGACCGAGCTTGTCGAAGAGCGCGGTCGGAAGGCCCGCCACGTTCGCATCGCGTGCGGCTGCCGTCAAATGCAACGAGGGCGCGCGGCGCACGAGCGCATCGGCGTGATAGATCGGTACATCGGCGAGACGCTGCAGGCCGCTGCCGTTCAACACGACGTTCGATGCAGCGCGCTTGGCCTGCACCGTCGTCTTGTTCGACAGACGCGCGGTCAGATCGCCCGTACCCAACGCCGCGACACGCACTTCGTCAGCGGTGTCGAACTCGAAACCCGGCAGGCCGAGGATCGTGCCCAGCACGCGCAACACCTTCCAGCCCGGACGCGTCTCGCCCAGCGCGCGCACGACGCCATTGAACGACTGAGCCGTGCCTTCCGCGTTGACGAACGTACCCGACGTTTCCGTGAACGGCGCGATCGGCAGCAGCACGTCCGCGTAGTCCATGCCGTGCTTGAACGGCGACATCACGACGACCATTTCCGCTGCCTTGAGCGCGGCGATGGCTTGCGCCGGATTGGCCGTATCGAATTCCGGTTCCGCGTTGAAGAGCACGTAGCCCTTGCGCGGCTGCTCGAACACTTCGCGCGCGTTGAGACCGCCCTCGCCCGGCAATGCATCGACGAGATGCGCGCCGACCGAGTTCGCCCCTTCCGTGAGGAAGCCGAGCGTCGCGCCGGTATTGTCGGCGATCCACTGGGCGGCCGCCTGAATCTGCGCGAAATCCGGATGCTGAACCGCGAGGTTGCCGAGCAGCACGACGCGCTGTTCGCCCGCCGACAGCGACGCCGCGACGTCCTTCGCCGCGGCCGACACTTCGCGACCCGCGAATGCGTCCGGCAGCGCGACGCCGCGCGCTTCCGAAACCGCCGCAGCGATGCCCGCAAGCTGATCGAGCCACGCCGACGGCGCCGCGACCAGGCGATGCGCGGTCGGGATCAGCGAGTCGTCGTTGCTTGCGTTGAGGAACGTGAGCTTCGCGCCGTTTTTCGCGGCCTGACGCAGACGCGCGGCAAACAGCGGATGATCGCGACGCAGGAACGAGCCGATGACGAACGCAGTGTCGATAGTCGACAGATTCGCGATCTTCGTGCCGAGCCACGGCGCGCCGACGCCGACCGGCGCCGAGAAATCGTTCTGACGCAGACGGAAATCGACGTTCGGCGTGCCGACGCCTTCAGCCAGCGTCTTCAGCAGATGCAGTTCTTCGACCGTGCTGTGCGGCGTGGCCAAAGCGGCGATGGCATTCGCGCCGTGATCCGCCTTGATGCCCTTCAGGCCCTTCGCGACGTACTCGAGCGCGGTCTGCCAGTCGGTTTCGATCCAGTTGCCGCCCTGCTTCAGCATCGGCGCGGTGAGACGCTCGTCGCTGTTCAGGCCTTCGTACGAGAAGCGGTCCTTGTCGGAGATCCAGCATTCGTTGATGGCTTCGTTCTCCATCGGCAGAACGCGCATCACGCGGTTGTTCTTCACCTGCACCACGAGGTTCGCGCCGACGGAATCGTGCGGGCTCACCGACTTGCGGCGCGACAGTTCCCATGTACGGGCGCTGTAGCGGAACGGCTTGCTCGTCAACGCGCCGACCGGGCACAGGTCGATCATGTTGCCCGACAGCTCCGAATCCACGGTCTTGCCGACGAACGACGTGATTTCCGAATGCTCGCCACGGCCCAGCATGCCGAGCTCCATCACGCCGGCGACTTCCTGGCCGAAGCGCACGCAGCGCGTGCAGTGGATGCAGCGCGACATCTCTTCCATCGAGATGAGCGGACCGACGTTCTTGTGGAACACCACGCGCTTTTCTTCGCTATAGCGCGACTGCGACTTGCCGTAACCGACGGCCAGATCCTGCAATTGGCACTCGCCGCCCTGATCGCAGATCGGGCAATCGAGCGGGTGGTTGATCAGCAGGAATTCCATCACCGACTGTTGGGCCTTCACGGCCTTGTCCGACGTCGTGCGGACGATCATGCCGTTCGATACCGGCGTGGCGCAGGCGGGAACGGCCTTCGGCATCTTTTCGACTTCGACGAGGCACATCCGGCAGTTCGCCGCGATCGACAGTTTCTTGTGATAGCAAAAGTGAGGGATGTACGTATCGACCTTGTGCGCAGCCTGGATCACCATGCTGCCTTCAGGCACCTCGACCGCCTTGCCGTCAATTTCTAGTTCAACCATGATGGATAAAGATCCTCAACCCTTCTCGAGCGTTGTCGCGCATCTGACTGCGCGCCTGATTACGCGGTAAGCGCTTCGGACGGCGCGTGATGCGCGTGCCCGCCGACGAGACAATGCTTGTGCTCGACGTGATATTCGAATTCGTCCCAGAAGTGCTTGAGCATGCCGCGCACGGGCATCGCCGCTGCATCGCCGAGCGCGCAGATCGTACGGCCCATGATGTTCTCGGCGACCGAGTTCAGCAGATCCAGATCTTCCTTGCGGCCGAGACCGTGCTCGATGCGATGCACGACGCGATACAGCCAGCCCGTGCCCTCACGGCACGGCGTGCATTGGCCGCACGACTCTTCATAGTAGAAGTACGACAGGCGCAACAGCGAGCGCACCATGCAGCGCGTTTCGTTCATCACGATGACCGCGCCCGAGCCCAGCATCGAGCCGGCCTTCGCGATCGAGTCGTAGTCCATGTCGGTCGCGAGCATCATGTCGCCCGGCACGACCGGCGCGGATGAGCCGCCCGGAATCACGGCCTTGATCGACTTGCCGCGCACGCCGCCCGCCAGTTCCATCAGCGTCGAAAACGGCGTTCCGAGCGGAATCTCGTAGTTGCCCGGACGGTTCACATCGCCCGAGACGGAGAAAATCTTCGTGCCGCCGTTGTTCGGCTTGCCGATCTCGAGGTAATTCTGCGGGCCGATTTCCAGCAGGAACGGCACCGCCGCGAACGTCTCGGTGTTGTTGATCGTGGTCGGCTTGCCGTACACGCCGAAGCTCGCCGGGAACGGCGGCTTGAAGCGCGGCTGGCCCTTCTTGCCTTCGAGCGATTCGAGCAGCGCGGTTTCTTCACCGCAGATGTACGCGCCGTAACCATGGTGCGCGTACAGCTCGAACGAGAAACCCGAGCCCAGGATGTTCGCGCCCAGATAGCCGGCCTGACGCGCTTCTTCGAGCGCCGCTTCGAACACGCGATAGACTTCGAAAATCTCGCCGTGGATATAGTTGTAGCCGACGGTGATGCCCATTGCATACGCGCCGATGGCCATGCCTTCGATCAGCGCGTGCGGATTCCAGCGCAGGATGTCGCGATCCTTGAACGTGCCCGGCTCGCCTTCGTCCGAATTGCAGACGAGATACTTCTGCCCCGGAAACTGACGCGGCATGAAGCTCCACTTCAGGCCGGTCGGAAAGCCCGCGCCGCCGCGGCCGCGCAGACCCGACGCCTTGACGTCGGCGATCACCTGCTCGGGTGGAATCTTTTCTTCGAGAATGCGGCGCAACTGCTTGTAGCCGCCGCGCGCGACGTAATCTTCGAGATGCCAGTTCTCGCCATTGAGGCCAGCGAGGATCAGCGGCTTGATGTGACGATCGTGGAGTGACGTCATTTCGAAAGTTCCTCGATCAACTGGTCGATCTTCTCGCGGCTCATGAAGCTGCACATGCGATGGTTGTTCACGAGCAGCACAGGTGCGTCGCCGCACGCGCCGAAGCACTCGCCTTCTTTCAGCGTGAACTTGCCGTCGGGCGTGGTCTCGCCGAAATCGATTCCAAGCTTCTGCTTGAGATATTCGGCAGCGCTGTCCGAACCGCCATCCGGGCCGAGCTGGCAGGGCAGATTCGTGCAGAGCGTGATCTTGTGCTTGCCGACCGGCTTCAGCTCGTACATCGTGTAGAACGTGGCGACTTCCTGCACCGCGACCGGCGGCATGCTCAGGTAATCGGCCACGAACTGCATGATTTCGGGCGAGAGCCAACCATGCTCTTCCTGAGCGACAGCGAGCGCCGCCATCACCGCCGATTGCTTTTGCTCGGCGGGATACTTCGCGACCGCGCGATCGATTTCTTTCAGGCCTTCAGCTGAGATCATTTTCAGACACGACTCTTTCAATTCCTACCGAACGAAAACCTGCCGCGCCCTTCGTATTGCGGCAGACCTGGCGTTCCTGCGGGTTCCTGTTATTGCTTTCGCGTTTCTTGCGCAGCGGCTCGGCGAGCCGACCGCGCAGGCGCCGATGAATCAGCGATCGATCTCGCCGAACACGATGTCTTGCGTACCGATGATCGTCACTGCGTCGGCGATCATGTGGCCTCGCGCCATTTCATCGAGCGCTGCGAGGTGTGCATAGCCCGGCGCGCGAATCTTCAGGCGATACGGCTTGTTCGCGCCATCCGAGATCAGGTAGATGCCGAACTCGCCCTTCGGATGCTCGACCGCAGCGTACGTTTCGCCTTCCGGCACATGGAAGCCTTCGGTAAAGAGCTTGAAATGATGAATCAGCTCTTCCATGTTGCTCTTCATGCCGACGCGCGACGGCGGTGCAACCTTGTGATTATCGACCATCACAGGGCCAGGATTCTTGCGCAGCCACGCAATGCACTGTTTGGCGATGCGCGTCGACTGGCGCATTTCTTCCACGCGCACCAGATAGCGGTCGTAGCAGTCGCCGTTCACGCCGACGGGGATGTCGAAGTCGAGCTGATCGTACACTTCGTACGGCTGCTTCTTGCGCAAGTCCCACTCGATGCCCGAGCCGCGCAGCATCGCGCCGCTCAAGCCCATCTGCAACGCGCGCTCCGGGCTCACCACGCCGATGCCCACGAGACGCTGCTTCCAGATGCGGTTGTCGGTGAGCAGCGTTTCGTACTCGTCGACACAGCCCGGGAAACGATTGAAGAAGTCCTCGATGAAGTCGAGCAACGAGCCCTGACGGTTCTCGTTCATCTTGTCGAGCGCCTTCGCGTTGCGGATCTTCGACGCCTTGTATTGCGGCATCGCGTCCGGCAGATCGCGATAGACGCCGCCCGGACGATAGTACGCCGCGTGCATGCGCGCACCCGACACCGCCTCGTAGACGTCCATCAGATCTTCGCGCTCGCGGAACGCGTAAAGGAAGACCGCCATCGCGCCGACGTCGAGCGCGTGCGAGCCGATCCACATCAGATGGTTCAGCACGCGCGTGATTTCGTCGAACAGCACACGGATGTATTTCGCGCGGATCGGCACGTCGATGCCGAGCAGCTTCTCGATAGCGAGTACGTAGCCGTGCTCGTTGACCATCATCGACACATAGTCCAGACGGTCCATGTACGGCACGGACTGCAGGAAGGTCTTGGTCTCGGCGAGCTTCTCGGTCGCGCGATGCAGCAGACCGATGTGCGGGTCGGCGCGCTGGATCACTTCGCCGTCGAGTTCCAGCACGAGGCGCAGCACGCCGTGCGCTGCCGGGTGCTGCGGGCCAAAGTTCAGCGTGTAATTCTTGATCTCTGCCATGGCGTTCTCTTAATGTTTCAGACCGCCATAGCGATCTTCGCGAATCACGCGCGGCGTGATTTCGCGCGGTTCGATCGTCACGGGCTGGTACACCACGCGCTTCTCTTCCGGGTCGTAGCGCATTTCGACGTAGCCGGAAATCGGGAAGTCCTTGCGGAACGGATGGCCGATGAAACCATAGTCCGTGAGAATGCGGCGCAGATCGGGATGGCCTTCGAATACGATGCCATAGAGGTCGAACGCTTCGCGCTCGTACCAGTTCGCCGACGTCCAGATATCGACCACCGAAGCCACGATGGGCACTTCGTCGTCCGGAGCGAATACGCGCACGCGCACGCGCCAGTTGTGCGTGATCGAGAGAAGATGACTGACTGCCGCGAAACGCGGACCGTCGTAGACGCCGTCGCCATACGTCGAATAATCGACGCCGGAGAGGTCCATGAGCTGCTCGAAGCGCAGCGACGGGTCATCGCGCAACTGCTTGCAGACGTCCAGATAGTCGGCCGCCTTGACGACGACCGTCACCTGACCCAGCGACTCGGTAATGCTCTGGAGACGGCCGCCAAACGCCGTCTCGAGGTTCGCTTTGAGGGTCTCGAGTTTGCTTGCCATAGTTTGGGGAGACTCAGGCCCTTACTGACGGGCGATGGTGTTGGTGCGGCGAATCTTCGCCTGCAACTGGATCACGCCGTAGACCAGCGCCTCGGCGGTCGGAGGACAACCGGGAACGTAGACGTCGACCGGGACGATCCGGTCGCAGCCGCGCACGACGGAATACGAATAGTGATAGTAGCCGCCGCCGTTCGCGCACGAGCCCATGGAGATGACCCAGCGCGGCTCGGCCATCTGGTCGTACACCTTACGAAGCGCGGGCGCCATTTTGTTGCAGAGCGTGCCGGCGACGATCATCACGTCCGACTGGCGCGGGCTCGGGCGGAACACCACGCCGAAACGGTCCAGGTCGTAACGGGCGGCGCCCGCGTGCATCATCTCGACCGCGCAGCATGCGAGACCGAACGTCATCGGCCACAGGGAGCCGGTGCGCGTCCAGTTGATGAGCTTGTCAGCCGTGGTGGTGACAAAGCCTTCCTTCAAGACCCCTTCGATACTCATTTGTTTTCCACTCCAGATGAGCAGCCAGCCAAAGCCGCCCATGAATCCGGTGATCTAACTGTCATTCCCAGTCGAGTCCGCCCTTTCTCCAGATGTAGGCGAAACCGAGCAAAAATTCGAGCAGAAAAATCATCATCGCGATGAAACCAGGCCAGCCGATATCGCGCAGGGAAACACCCCACGGGAACAGGAACGCCGTCTCAAGGTCGAAAATGATGAAAAGAATCGCGACGAGATAGTAACGCACATCGAACTTCATACGCGCGTCTTCGAACGCTTCGAAGCCGCACTCGTACGGCGCGTTTTTCTCGGTGTCGGGCTTGTTGGGACCGAGGATCTTGCCAATGCTGACCAACGCTATACCTAAACCAAGGCCCACCAGAAGAAACAAGAAGACGGGGTAATAGGGTGCGAGGTTCAAGGCTATCCTCAGATCGGTAGATGTGGCCTGTAATTGATTGGGGCGCTTCAGCCGGGACGGACCACCCGGCAGGAGATATCACTTGGGACCGCTCACGATATCAGCACAACGTGACAACCGCTTTGATGTTGTCGATGCCGCCGCAAAAACGTAAGCGTACTCCAGAAGTGACAATGCCAGCCGAAGCGATGCAAGCGGCTGGCATTGGATAACTTTGGTGCCGACGGCGAGACTCGAACTCGCACAGCTTTCGCCACTACCCCCTCAAGATAGCGTGTCTACCAATTTCACCACGTCGGCACTGTACTGCAATCCGGGAAAACTACTTCTTAATTGCCGCGAATCGCTTCAAGACTTGAATTATAACTGGACCCTTGGAATTGTTCAACGCACAAAATGCAAAATCCGCGAAAAATCTGTTCCGTCGTTATTTGGGCACGTCAGCACCCGGCGCCGACGATGCAACCGGTGCCGACACAGGCGCAGACGCTCCTGATGCGGCCACGGCCGGAGCCGATGCCGGCACAGGAGCCGCACCGCCCAACACACCCGCGGACGTCTGCGGCTTATAGCTTCCGAGATAGGTCAGCGCCAGCGTCGTCACGAAGAAGATCGCGGCGAGAATGGCCGTGGTACGCGACAGAAAGTTGGCCGAACCCGTCGCACCGAACAGACTGCCCGATGCGCCGCTGCCGAACGCCGCGCCCATGTCCGCGCCCTTGCCGTGCTGGAGCAGCACGAGGCCGATTACACCCAACGCCGACAGCAACTGAACGACGATAATCAATGTCTTCAAATACAGCATTTCAACTCACCCGATTCCTGATGTTTCCGTGACACCTTCGTGTCGCACTATGCTCTTTCGCCTGCCCTGCCCGCTCGCCGTTCGACGCTCAATGCGTCACGGTTTGCGCCGCCCGGCAGATCGCCAGAAAATCTTTCGACTTCAGCGACGCGCCGCCAATCAGCCCGCCGTCGATGTCTTTCTGCCCGAACAGCTCTTCCGCGTTTTCCGGCTTCACGCTGCCGCCATACAAGAGCGGCACGTTCGCAACCGTTGCGCCCTTCTCCAGCAGCTTGTGACGCAGAAACGCATGAACATCCTGCGCCTGCCCCGGCCGCGCGGTCTTGCCCGTACCGATCGCCCAGACCGGTTCGTACGCGACCACGATGCCCGCCGCCTGCTCTTCCGTGAGCGCCTGCAACACGGCTTCGAGCTGCGTGCCGATGATCCGCTCCGTCGTGCCCGCCTCACGTTCTTCCAGCGTCTCGCCGACACAGACGATCGGCGTAAGGCCCGCTTCGATCGCGCGCTGCGCTTTCGACGCGACGAGTTCCGGACTTTCGCGATGATACGCGCGTCGCTCCGAATGCCCGACGATCGCGTACGTGACGCCGAAGTCCGCCGCCATCTCGGCCGCGACTTCGCCGGTGAACGCACCGCCCGTATGCGCCGACACGTCCTGAATGCCCCAGCGCACCACCGAGCCGCTGAGCAGCGCTTGCGATTGCGCGAGATACGGACACGGCACGCACACGCCGACGCTCACGCCCTTCTGCAAAGCCGATGCGCCCGCGGCGACCTCGATCAGCAAGGTCGCATTTTCTCCGATGCGGCCGTGCATCTTCCAGTTGCCCACCACCAGTTTCGCTCGTTCTCTGGACATATGTCTCGTCAGTCGGTGGCGGCTTGTTGCATGCACGTGGTCAGCCGCCCTGTTATAAGAATGAACCGCTACGAACCGCAAACTGCCTGCAAAACAGGCGATTTTACTGTGTTACGACGAAACCGGTCAAACCATCAAAAGCGAGCCGCAACATGAAACGCTCGCTCCCGGCGAATTTCACGCGTCGTCGCGCCAGTCGAGCACGATCTTGCCGACGTGCGTACTGCTTTCCATCAGTGCGTGCGCGGCGGCTGCATCGCGCGCCGGGAACACCTGATGGATCACCGGCTTGATGCGCCCCGCCTCGATTTCCGGCCAGACGCGCTCCTTCAGCTTCGCCGCGAGCTTCGCCTTGAATGCGACGGGACGCGGACGCAGCGTCGAACCCGTGATGACGAGACGCCGGCGCAGCACGTCGTTCAGATTGATCTCCGCCTTCGCGCCGCCGAGCAGCGCAATCACGCAGATGCGCCCGCCGTCGGCAAGCGCCTTGAGCTCGCGCTGGAGATAGTCGCCAGCGACCATATCCAGAATGACGTCGACGCCGCGATCGTTCGTCAGCGACTTCACTACTTCGACGAAATCTTCCGTCTTGTAGTTGATCGCCCGCTCCGCGCCGAGCGCTTCGCACGCGCGGCACTTTTCATCGGTGCCGGCCGTGGCGAACACGCGAAAGCCGAGCGCTTTGGCGATCTGAATCGCCGTCACGCCGATGCCGCTCGACCCGCCCTGCACGAGCAGCGTTTCTTCCTCGCCGTTCTCGCCCGCGCCCAACTGACCGCGTTCGAACACGTTGCTCCACACCGTGAAGAACGTCTCCGGCAAGGATGCCGCCTCGATGTCCGACAGACCCTTCGGCACCGGCAGACACTGTTCGAGCGGGGCCACCGCGTATTCGGCGTATCCGCCGCCCGCGAGCAGCGCGCACACGCGATCGCCTTCTTTCAGACCGAACGGGTTGTGCTTCGGATCGAAATCGCCATCGACGATTTCACCGGCAACCTCCAGCCCCGGGAGATCCGACGCGCCCGGCGGCGGCGCATAAGCGCCCTTGCGCTGGAACACGTCCGGCCGGTTGACGCCGGAAGCGGCCACCTTGATCAACACCTCGCACTTGCCCGGCGCAGGCGTCGGACGCTCGCCGAGTTTGAGAACTTCGGGTGCGCCGAACTCAGTGATTTCGATGGCCTTCATATGCTCTCCCTGTGCCGCCCAGAGTTAGTGTGCATCCGAACCGGATGGCACTGCGCGCGCCTCGAAGCAATCCGCGCTCCACACACTGCCATCGAGTCCGATGACGCGTCGGACAATGCATAGCGTCCCAAGCGTCATACATGAAAACGGCCGGCTCGCTGAAGCGGCCGGCCGTCTACACATTACCGCATTACTGCTGCGGGTGCGTCGGTTCTGCCTGCTGCGCGCCTTCGTTCAGAAGCGCCTTCGCCGACAGACGCACACGACCCTTTTCGTCCGTCTGGATGACCTTGACCTTCACGATCTGGCCTTCCTTCAGATAGTCGTTGATGTCCTTCACGCGCTCGTTGACGATCTCAGAGATGTGCAGCAGACCGTCCTTGCCCGGCAGAATGTTCACGATCGCGCCGAAATCGAGCAGCTTGAGCACCGGGCCTTCGTAGACCTGGCCGACTTCCACTTCCGCCGTGATGTTCTCGATGCGCTTCTTCGCGTCGGCCATGCCTTCCGCGCTCGTGCTCGCGATCGTCACGACGCCGTCGTCCGAAATGTCGATGGTCGTGCCGGTTTCTTCCGTCAGCGCGCGGATCACGGAACCGCCCTTGCCGATCACGTCGCGGATCTTCTCCGGATTGATCTTGATGGTGATCATGCGCGGCGCGTAGTCCGACAGTTCCGTATTCGTCGTCGGAACGGCGGCGGTCATCTTGCCGAGGATGTGCATGCGGCCTTCCTTGGCCTGCGCCAGCGCGACCTGCATGATTTCCTTCGTGATGCCCTGGATCTTGATGTCCATCTGCAGCGCCGTGACGCCCTGCGACGTGCCGGCCACCTTGAAGTCCATGTCGCCGAGGTGATCTTCGTCGCCGAGGATGTCGGTCAGAACCGCGAACTTGTTGCCTTCGAGGATCAGGCCCATCGCGATGCCCGCGACGTGCGCCTTCATCGGCACGCCGGCGTCCATCAGCGCGAGGCAGCCGCCGCAGACGGAAGCCATCGACGACGAACCGTTCGATTCAGTGATTTCCGACACGACGCGAATCGAGTAGCCGAACTCGTCGGCGCTCGGCAGGCACGCGACCAGCGCGCGCTTCGCCAGACGGCCGTGGCCGATTTCGCGGCGCTTCGGCGAACCGACGCGGCCGGTTTCGCCCGTCGCGAACGGCGGCATGTTGTAGTGAAGCATGAAGCGCTCGCGGTATTCGCCTTCGAGTGCGTCGATGCTTTGCTCATCGCCCTTCGTGCCGAGCGTCGCGACGACGAGCGCCTGCGTTTCGCCGCGCGTGAAGAGCGCCGAGCCGTGCGTGCGCGGCAATACGCCCGTACGAATTTCGATCGGACGAACGGTGCGCGTGTCGCGGCCGTCGATGCGCGGCTCGCCGTTCAGGATCTGCGTGCGGACGATCTTCGCTTCGATATCGAACAGGACGTTGCCGACCGTCGCCGCATCGGCCGCGACCGTGCCGCCCGTCGCGGCTTCTTCCGCCAGCTTCGCCGACGTCGCCGCGTAGACTTCCTTCAGCTTGGCCGAGCGCGCCTGCTTGTTGCGCAACTGATAAGCCGCTTCGAGTTCCGGCTTGGCGATTTCCGTGACGCGCGCGATGAGCGCTTCGTTCTTCGGCGCCGGCTGCCAGTCCCACTCGGGCTTGCCGCCTTCGCGCACGAGTTCATGGATCGCGTCGATGGCGGTCTGCATCTGCTCGTGGCCGAAAACGACCGCGCCGAGCATCACTTCTTCGGACAGCTGCTGCGCTTCCGATTCGACCATCAGCACCGCGCGCTCCGTGCCCGCGACGACCAGATCGAGCGCCGATTCCTTCATCTGCGGGCGCGTCGGGTTCAGCACGTACTCGTTGTTGATGTACGCGACACGTGCCGCGCCGACCGGACCGTTGAACGGCAGTCCCGACACGGCGAGCGCGGCGGACGCGCCGATCAGCGCCGGGATGTCGGCCGGAACATCCGGGTTCAGCGACAGGACGTGGATCACGACCTGAACTTCGTTATAGAAGCCTTCCGGGAACAGCGGACGCAGCGGGCGGTCGATCAGACGCGAAATCAGCGTTTCGCCTTCCGACGGACGGCCTTCGCGGCGGAAGAAGCCGCCCGGGATCTTGCCGGCGGCGTAGGTCTTTTCGAGGTAGTCGACGGTCAGCGGGAAGAAGTCCTGGCCCGGCTTGGCGGTCTTCGCGCCGACGACGGTTGCGAGCACGACGGTATCTTCGACATCGACGATCACCGCGCCGCTCGCCTGACGGGCGATTTCACCCGTTTCGAGGCGGACGTTGTGCTGTCCCCACTTGAACTCTTTGACGATCTTATTGAACATTTCGACTCCTTCTACGTTTGCGCCGCGCCGGTCGACTGGCGCGTGCGGGAAGGTCCGGAGCCACGCTTGAGAGGTGTGTTATGCCATTCCAGCGCGATGCGCTTCGATGAACGTCGTCGCGCTGGAATGACACAAAGCTCCGCTGCGAGGCTGGACCGAGTGTCGGACCGGATGGACTCATCCGGGATAAAGCTTATGAACTGCCGAAACTTCCGACTGCGTGGCAACTACGGGCGCCGATTGCCGAAAACACGATCGGGCACCACTTCGCGACCGAAACGCACAAAAACAAAGTGCCTGTATCAGCGGACTGACACAGGCACTTCATTAGGACGTTGGCCGCAAAGCCACGCTTGGCGCCAATTACTTGCGCAGACCCAGCTTTTCGATCAGCGAGCGATAACGATCCGCGTCCTTGCCCTTCAGGTAGTCGAGCAGCTTACGACGACGGCTCACCATGCGCAGCAGACCGCGGCGGCTGTGGTGATCCTTCGAGTGCGACTTGAAGTGGACGGTGAGTTCGTTGATGCGGCTCGTCAGCAGTGCGACTTGCACTTCGGGAGAACCGGTGTCGTTTGCGCCGCGTGCGTATTCAGCGACGATGTCGGATTTCTTGATTTCTGCTACGGACATTTGCTTTTCCTTTGATACAGACAGGCGGTCACGGAAGAAAGGCCGTGCCGTGGATTTACAAAAAGTGAATCGTTTCCGGCAATGCGCCAAAAACGAAGCGCAGAGTATAGCACAGTGCAATGTCTCGCCGAAGCACTTCTGCGCGGGGCGAATCGGCGCCTTAGCGCGGCGGGCGCGACATGCGGCACGTCGTCGGTTGCGCGGTCTTGTCGGCGGGGACGCTCAGAAGCGTGCGGAAGCCGTAGCCCGAGCCTTCGTTATCGAGCGCGACGCCTTTCGTTCCCGCCTTGTCCATTTCCATGACGTAAAGGGGCTGGATCACCTGATGATCTTCGGCACGCACGGTCATCGGGTGGAAGCCTTCGCCGTCGAACTTCATGCCTTCGAGCGTGCGCGCCACCGCGAGCGGGTCCGCGCTTTTTGCGCGCGTCATCGCGGCGGCGAGCATTTCTACCATCAGCGGCATACGCGCGACAAGGTAATCGTCCGCGGCGGCAGGATAGCGGGCTCTGAACGCGCGATAGTACGCCTCCGACGCAGCGCCGCCCGCATTCGGATGCCAGTCCGCCACGGCGATCACGCGCTTCACGCCGGCATCGCCGAGCGCGGCCGGAGCGCCCAGACTGTTGCCGTAGAACGTGTAGAACTTCGTGTCGAGCCCCTGCTCGCGCGCGGCTTTGACGAGAAGCGTCAGATCGTTGCCCCAGTTTCCAGTGATTACCGCGTCCGCTCCACTCGCGCGGATTTTCGCGATGTAAGGCGCGAAATCCTTCACGCGCCCGATCGGATGAAATTCGTCGCCCGCGATCGCGATATCCGGGCGCCGCTCCTTGAGCGCGCGCTGTGCCTCGCGGCTCACATCGTGGCCGAAGCTGTAATCTTGATTGAGCAGATAAACCTTCTTCACCGCGCGATCGTCTTTCAGCGCATCGGCGAGGGCATCCATCCGCATGCCGGCGTGCGCGTCGAAGCGGAAATGCCAGAAACTGCACGCGTCGTTGGTGAGCGCTGGATCGTCGGCGGAATAATTGAGGAACAGCACGCGGCGATCCGGCTCGCGAGCGTTTTGGCGGTCGACAGCCGCTACGAGCGCCGCCGCCACCGCCGAACTATTGCCCTGCATGACGAAGCCGATCTTCTCGTCGATCGCCGCACGCAGCTGCACGAGACTCGCCTCGCTGCTGCCCTTGCCATCGAGCACGACGAGTTGCAGCGGATGCGCGCCGTCCGCGAGCTTCACGCCGCCTTGCGCGTTCACGCGCTCGACGCCGAAACGCAGATTGCGCTCGACCATTGCGCCGGCGTTCGCGAACGGGCCGGACATGCCTTCGATCAGCGCGAGCTTGATGGGTGGCAATTCGGCCGCCCGCGCCGTCATGGACAAGGCAAGACACGCCGATGCCGCGATGCGCAGCCATTGCATCGCGCGCGCGCTGGTTCCGTTCTTCATGAGTTTCCGCCGATCCGCCGAAAGCGCGGATCATAGGCTGCAGCGCGCGCCCCGCGCAAGTCGCGATTGCCGACACATCGGCTTGAATGCCGCGACGTATCGGAGAATGCTTTGCCGCGCGCGCATGTCAAAATCACGGGAAACATCGAACAAACGCTGCTCGCCGCCGCGAGGAGCAAGCACGTGGAGACTTCAATGCTGCACATACTCAACCGCATGCGCGCATCGCTGACATGCGCCGGGGTCGCGCTCCTTCTGTCCGCCTGCGCGCAGCCGTGGCAGAACTATCAGGCTGGCGCGGATGCCTCGACGATCACCGCCCGCCTCGGCCCGCCGCGCGAAATCTACGATCTGCCCAATGGCGGCAAGCGGCTGATGTGGCCGACGCAACCGCTCGGCGAATTCACCACCGCCGCCGATATCGACGCTTCCGGCAAGATCGTCAATGTTCGGCAAGTGCTCGACGAAAACGAGTTCTACAAGGCGCAGATCGGCACCTGGACGAAGCAGGACGTGCTCGTGAACTTCGGGCGGCCCGTGGAGACGTCGTACTTTCCGCTGATGAAGCGCGAAGTCTGGACCTATCGCTACATGGAGGCGAACATCTGGTATCTGATGTACAACTTCTATTTCGACGAGCAGGGCATCTTGCGCATGACGCAGAAAACGCCCGATCCGTTGCACGATCCGGATCGGCGCAATCTGTTCTGAGCGCATCGACGCCATGTAAAAAGCCCTCGCGAAGAGGGCTTTTTTGCGTTTCGACCGATCGAATCAAAGCTGCGGATTGAGCTTTTCGACCTTCGAATGCAGCTTGTTCAACGCGGCGATGTACGCCTTCGCCGACGCCGCGACGATGTCCGGATCCGTGCCCACGCCGTTCACGATGCGACCGCTCTTCGACAGACGCACGGTGACTTCGCCCTGCGCCTGCGTGCCGGTCGTGATCGCGTTGACCGAATACAGCACGAGCTCCGCGCCGCTCTCGACCTTCGATTCGATCGCGTGCAGCGTCGCATCGACCGGACCGTTGCCGCGCGCTTCGCCCGTGACTTCGGTGCCTTCCACCGCGAACACGACCTTCGCTTGCGGCTGCTCGCCGGTTTCCGAATGCTGCTTCATCGACACGAAGCGGAAGTGCTCTTTCGCCTGCGCCTCGGCGGATTCCTCGGAGACGATCTGCATGATGTCTTCGTCGAAGATTTCGGCCTTGCGGTCGGCGAGATCCTTGAAGCGCGCGAATGCCGCGTTCACATCTGCTTCGGATTCGAGCGTCACGCCCAGTTCTTCCAGACGCTGCTTGAACGCATTTCGGCCCGACAGCTTGCCGAGCACGATCTTGTTCGCGCTCCAGCCCACGTCTTCCGCGCGCATGATTTCGTAGGTGTCGCGCGCCTTCAGCACGCCGTCCTGATGGATGCCCGAAGCGTGCGCGAACGCATTGGCCCCGACGACCGCCTTGTTCGGCTGCACGACGAAACCGGTGATCTGCGAGACGAGCTTCGAGGTCGGCACGATCTGCGTCGTGTCGATGCCCAGATCGAGGCCGAAGTAGTCCTTGCGCGTCTTCACCGACATCACGATTTCTTCGAGCGACGTATTGCCCGCGCGCTCGCCCAGACCGTTGATCGTGCATTCGACCTGACGCGCGCCGCCGATCTGCACGCCCGCGAGCGAATTCGCGACCGCCATGCCGAGGTCGTCGTGGCAATGCACCGACCAGATCGCCTTGTCGGAGTTCGGCACGCGCTCGCGCAGCGTCTTGACGAGATTGCCGTAGAGCTCCGGCACGCCGTAGCCGACCGTATCCGCGATATTGATGGTGCGCGCGCCTTCGTCGATCACGGCTTCGAGCACGCGGCAGAGATAATCGATATCCGAGCGGCTGCCGTCTTCCGGCGAGAATTCGACATCATCCGTGAACTTGCGCGCGAAACGCACCGCGAGACGCGCCTGGTCGTAGACCTGCTCCGGCGTCATGCGCAGCTTCTTCTCCATGTGCAGCGCCGAGGTCGCGATGAACGTGTGGATACGGAACTGGCCGGCGGGCTTGAGCGCATCGGCGGCGCGCTGGATGTCCTTGTCGTTCGCGCGGGCGAGCGAGCAGACCGTGCTGTCCTTCACGAGCCCCGCGATGGTGTGGATCGCGTCGAAGTCGCCGTTCGAGCTGGCCGCGAAGCCCGCCTCGATCACGTCGACCTTCATGCGTTCCAGTTGCTTCGCGATGCGGATCTTCTCTTCCTTCGTCATCGACGCGCCGGGGGACTGCTCGCCATCGCGCAAGGTCGTGTCGAAGATGATCAACTTGTCTGCTGCCATGTTGGGCTCCTGTGGGGAGATTTATCGATTGTTGGAGATATCGAGACGAAACTCAAAAGGGAATTCGGGTGTTCGCGCCACCGCTGGCGTCGAAAACCTGAATGGACGAGCAGACGGGAGGCGTGAAGGATCAGCGCGGTAGGCGCGCTAGCAGCGATAGTGCGCGTAGCGACGCACTAGCCGGAAACAACGAGAAGGGGAACGTGAAAAAGTTCATTCAAAAACTATAACGACTTTTGATGACCTGTGCAATGAGGCTTTCCGATTGCGCCGATTGACGCTGCCTCGCGCCCGAACGCAAAATAAAAAAGCCTGCGTCCGCATAGGAGGCAGGCTTTTTTCGATGCCGACAGACGATCAGTAACCGCCGATCGACGCGCTCACGCGCTGGCGCAGTTCCGCGCCGTCGCCGACTTGCGCGTTCTCGATGCGACGCGCGCCCTGAAAACGCTTTTCCCAATAGCCGTCTTCCATGTCGTCGACACGGATCGTGCTGCCGGTCGACGGCGAATGCACGAACTTGTTGTCGCCGATATAGATGCCGACGTGGGAGAACGAGCGGCGCATCGTATTGAAGAATACGAGGTCGCCCGGCTTCAGATCGGAGACGGTCACTTTCTCGCCGACCCGGCTCATTTCCTCGGCGCGGCGCGGCAAGGTCATGCCGAGCGTGTCCTGGAAAACGTAGCGGACAAAGCCGCTGCAATCGAGACCGGAATCCGGCGTGTTGCCGCCCCAGCGATAACGCACGCCGATCATGTTGAGCGCGCCGACGACGACGTCGCCCGCCTTGCTCGCCACGCCCGACAGAAACGACTTCGCGCCGCCCGGATTGCTGGCGGCGTCTGCGCTTGCTGCATCGCTGGATTTGCTGGAGAAAATGCCGTTGTTGGCATTTTGGCTGCTACTGCTGACTTCGTCGGCGAACGCGCCGGAAGTTGTTGTCATCAGAAGGCCGATTAACATGCTCGCGGCGGCGCGCGCACATGTCTGAGTCATCGTTAGTGGCTGCATCGGTCGGTAGGTTTTACAATTAAAAGCTGCTAAATCAGGGAGATACGTGAAAGTTTGGAGGGATACTAGCCATAAAGTATTTAACTGTCAAAAGAAATAGAAAAATACAATTGAGACGCGCACCCAATTGGCGAAAAAGAAAGATTTTTAGGAAACTAGCGATGCTTTCAGAAGCTTTCTTGTGTATTCGTCAGAAGGGTTCGCAAAAATCTTCTCTACTTCCCCCGACTCCACGACAAAACCATTCCGCATGACCGCGACGCGATGAGCCATCGCGCCGATCACCTGCAGGTCGTGACTTATGAAAACGTAACCAAGATTGTGCTTCTTCTGAATATCGGCCAGAAGCGCAAGCACTTGAGTTTGAATGGAAACATCGAGCGCGCTGGTCGGCTCGTCGAGGATCAGGATGCTCGGTTCGAGCACGAGCGCGCGCGCGATCGCAATGCGCTGGCGCTGTCCGCCGGAGAATTCGTGCGGATAGCGATCGAGCGCCGCGCGCTCCATGCCGACTTCGCGCAGCACGGCGATCACTTTCGCCCGTCGAGCGGCGGCATCGAGTTCCGGTCGATGCAGCGCGAGCCCTTCTCCGACGATGCGCTCCACCGTCTGCCGCGGCGAGAGCGAGCTGAACGGGTCCTGAAACACCACTTGCAAGTTCGAGCGCAGCACGGTTTTTTCGCGTCCGCGAAAATCGCCGATTGCGCGCCCCTGGAACTCCACCGCGCCGTTCGAGATGCGCTGCAGGCCGAGTAGCGCCATCGCAAGCGTCGATTTCCCCGACCCCGATTCGCCGACGATGCCGAGCGTCTCGCCCTGGCGCACCGTCAGCGTGACGTCGTCGACGGCCTTGAAGCGGCCGCGCCGGAACCAGCCCGCGAAACCCGGCAGACGCGTCGGGTAATCGACGGACACATCCTTTGCATCGAGCAGCACTGGGGCGATGGGCAGCACCGGCAGCACGCTGCGCTTCGGCTTGCTCTCGATGAGCCGCTTCGTGTACGGATGCTGCGGCGACGCGAAAATGGCCTCCACCGTGCCGCTTTCGACGAGCACGCCCTTCTCCATCACCGCGACGCGCTCGGCGAAACGCCGCACGAGATTCAGGTCGTGCGTGATGAGCAGCACCGCCATGCCGCGCTTTTCGGCTTCATCGCGCTGAAGTTCGAGCAGCAACTCGACGATCTGCGCGCGGATCGTCACATCGAGCGCGGTGGTCGGCTCGTCGGCGAGCAGAAGCCGCGGCCGGCAGGCGAGCGCCATCGCGATCATCACGCGCTGACGCTGTCCGCCCGAAAGCTGATGCGGATAACTGTCCACGCGCCTTTCCGGCTCGGTGATCCCGGTACGCGCGAGCAGCGCAATCGCGCGTTTTCTCGCCTCGCGCGGGCTCGTGCCGTCGTGCAGGCGGATCGTCTCGCCGATCTGGTCCCCGACCGTGTAGAGCGGATTGAGCGCGGTCATCGGCTCCTGAAAGATCATCGCGATGTCGGAACCGCGCAGACCTCGGATCGCGCGCTCGCTTTTCGACAGCAATTCCTCGCCGTTGAAGCGGATCGATCCGCTCACTTCGGCCTCGTGCACGAGGCGCAGCACCGACAGCGCCGTCACGCTCTTGCCCGAGCCCGATTCGCCGACGAGCGCCACACGCTCGCCGGCGCGAATGTCGAGATTGACGCCATCGACCGCGAGCGTGTCGCCGAAGCGCACGCGCAAGTCTTCGATCGAAAGTAGCGGCTCCGTCACTGCCCGCCTCCGGCTTTCACGGCATCGGAAATACGCGTATCGAGCGCGTTGCGCAAGGCGTCGCCCATGAAGGTCAGCAGGAGCAGCGTCGCGACGAGCACGCCGAACGTCGACAGCGAAATCCACCACGCGTCGAGATTGGCCTTGCCCTGCGCGAGCAACTCGCCGAGCGACGGCGTCGGCGACGGCACGCCGAGGCCGAGAAAATCGAGGCTCGTGAGCGCGAGAATCGCTCCGCTCATGCGAAACGGCAGGAACGTGATGACGGGCGTCAGGCTATTGGGCAAGACGTGCCGCCAGATGATCTGCCAGTTCGACAAACCCATCGCGCGCGCGGCGCGGACATAGTCCTGCGTGCGATTGCGCAGAAACTCCGCGCGCACGTAATCCGACAGGCCGATCCATCCGAACAGCGACAGCAGGATGATCAAAAGAATGAGACTCGGCTCGAATATCGACGCGAAGATGATCAGCAGATAAAGCTCCGGCAACGCGCTCCAGATTTCGATCAGGCGTTGCCCGGTGATATCGATCCTGCCGCCGAAGTAGCCCTGCACCGCGCCCGCGACGACACCGAGCACGGTGCCGATCGCCGTCAGCACGAGCGCGAACAGCACCGACACGCGAAAGCCGTAGACGAGGCGCGCGAACACGTCGCGGCCGCGATCGTCGGTGCCGAGCCAGTTCTCGCGCGACGGCGGCGCCGGGTTCGAGCCCTTCGAAAAATAGTTGAGCGTGTCGTAGTAGTAGTGATTCGGCGGATAGATCGCGAAGTTGCCGGGCGCGCTGAAGCGATCGCGCACGAACGGATCGAGATAATCGGCGGGCGTCGGAAAGTCGCCGCCGAAGGTCGTCTCCGCATACGTCTTCACGAGCGGAAAGTAAATGTGGCCCTGATAGCGCACGACGAGCGGCTTGTCGTTCGACCACAGCGGCCCCGCGAGACTGATGACGAACGCCGCGATGAACACGATCAGGCTCCAGTATCCGAGCCTGTTTCGCTTGAAGCGCAGCCATACGCGCCGTCCTGGCGGCACCGATGCCGCGCCGCGCAGCGGTTGCGCATCGCTGCCGTTGGCACCGCGCCGTGACGATTCCGGTGAAGCGGCTCGATTCAAATCAGCGCTCCAGTTGTTCGAATTGAATGCGTGGATCGACCCAGACGTAACAGAGGTCCGAGATGAGCTTCGTCGCGAGGCCGATCAGCGTGAAGAGATAAAGCGTGCCGAGCACGACCGGATAGTCGCGCCGCACGACGGATTCGTACGAGAGCAGTCCGAGGCCGTCGAGCGAAAAGAGCGTCTCGATCAGCAGGCTGCCCGTAAAGAACGCGCCGATGAACGCCGCCGGAAAACCGACGATCAGCGGCAAGAGCGCGTTGCGGAATACGTGCTTCCACAGCACGCGCCGCTCACTCAAGCCTTTGGCGCGCGCGGTCAGCACATATTGCTTGCGGATTTCGTCGAGGAACGCGTTCTTCGTGAGCATCGTGACGACGGCGAAGCTGCCCACCACCGACGCCACGACCGGCAACGTGATGTGCCACAGATAATCGAGAATCTTGCCGCCGAGCGAGAGCGTCGCCCAGTTGTCGGACGTGAGATTGCGCAGCGGAAACAGTTGCCAGAACGTGCCGCCGCCGAACAGCACGAGCAGCAGCACGCCGAGCACGAAGCCCGGAATCGCAAAGCCGACGAGCACGATGAGACTCGTCGCGACATCGAACTTCGAGCCGTTCTTCACGGCTTTGGCGATGCCGAGCGGCACCGATATCAGATACGTGATGAAGAAGGTCCACAAGCCGATGCTGATCGACACCGGCAGCTTCGACACGATCAGCGACCACACGCTCTGATGCCTGAAATAACTCTCGCCGAGATCGAAGCGCGCGAACTTGCCGAGCATCAGAAAGTAGCGTTGCAGCGGCGGTTTGTCGAAGCCGTAGAGCTTCTTCAGTTGCTCGACCTGCTGCGCATCGACGCCCGTATGCGTGCGCAGCCCGAAGCCGCCGCCGCCTTCGGACTGTCCGCGCCGCAAGTCGTGCACCGCCTGTTCGACCGGACCGCCCGGCACGAACTGGATCACGACGAACGTGAGCGTCAACACGCCGATGAGCGTCGGGATCATCAAGAGAATGCGTTTAAGGATGTAGCTCCACATGGCGCGTCCTCGTTACTTCGCCGCGTGCGCGGCGGGCCCGGATTTGGCCCACCACGTCGATATGACCCACTCTTCCGCGCCGTAATACAGCGGCAGCGTCGACGGGTACGCCAGCGTATTCCGATACGCCACGCGATGCGTCGCCGAGTACCAGTGCGGCACCACATAGTAGCCGTTCATCAGCACGCGATCGAGCGCGTGCGTCGCGTCCACCAGTTGCTCGCGCGTCTGCGCGGAGATCACTGTCTGCAGGATCGCATCGACGGCCGGCGACTTCACGCCTGCGAGATTGTCGGAGCCCTGCTCGTCCGCGGACTTGCTGCCGAAGCGCGAAACCTGCTCGGTGCCCGGCACCTGCACGTCGGGCATGCGCACGCTCGTCATGTCGAAGTCGAACGCATCGAGACGTTTCTGGATCAACGCGTAATCGACGGTGCGAAAGTTCATCGTGATGCCGAGCTTCTGCAGATTGCGCCCGAACGCGGCCGCGACCGGCTCCATCGACGCGCCGCCGCCGGTGTCGTCGAGAATCTCGAAGACGAACGGCTCGCCCTTCGCGTTGCGCAGCGCGCCGTCGCGATACGTCCAGCCGGCTCGAGCGAGCAATTCGCGCGCCTTGATGAGATTGGCGCGCAGCGAGCCGGGCGGATCGGTGTCCGGCTGACGCGGCATCTCGCCGAACACGGAAGGATCGAGCTGCTTCTTCAGCGGGTTCAATATCGCGAGTTCGCCTTCGCTCGGCAATCCCTTCGCCTGCAGATCCGTGTTGACGAAAAAGCTGTCGATGCGCCTGTACTGATTGAAGAACAGTTGCCGGTTGAGCCACTCGAAATCGAGCGCGAGATCGAGCGCCTGACGCACGCGCACGTCCTTGAAGAGCGGCTTGCGCGTGTTCATGAAGAAGCCCTGCATGCCGGTGCCGTTGTGGTGCGGGAACTCGCGCTTGATGAGCTCGCCGCTGTCGAAGCGTTTGCCGATATCGCGCCGCACCCAACTGCGCGCGACGTACTCGACCAGCACGTCGTACTCGCCCGCCTTGAACGCTTCGAGGCGCGCGGTCGGATCGCCGTAAAGCTTGTAGTCGATGTGCGCGAAATTGAACGTGCCGACACGCACCGGCAGCGCCGCGCCCCAGTAATCCGGATTGCGCCGGTACGAGATCGTGCGGCCGTTGTCGTAACGATCGATCAGATACGGCCCGCTGCCGATGGGCTTCTGGAACGCGATCTTGTCGAACGGAATGCGCGTGCCGTCCGGCTTCATGCCCCACTTGCGCGAAAACACCGGAATGCCGCCCGCGAGCAGCGGCATCTCGCGCGTCGCGATCTTGAACTCGAAGCGGATCGTCTGCGGATCGACGACCACCGCGCGCGCGATCTGCCCGAAGTACACGGAGAACTGCGGCGCGGCAAGCGGACTCTTGAGCGTCTCGAACGAGAACTTCACGTCTTCCGCCGTGACCGGATCGCCGTTGGAAAAGCGCGCTTTCGGATTGATGTGGAAGGTGGTCGACATGCCATCGGGCGCGACGGAAATGTCATCGGCGAGCAGGCCGTAAGCGGTCGATACTTCGTCGGAACTGCCTGTCGTCAGGCTCTCGAACATCAGCGAAAGACCGGGCGCGGGATTGCCGCGCAACGTGAACGGATTGAACTTGTCGAAGCTCGTCAGCCGGTTCGGGTTCGCGAGGACGAGCGTGCCGTCGCGCGGCGCGTCGGGATTCACGTAATCGAAGTGCTTGAAACCGGCCGGGTATTTCGGATCGCCGTATTGCGCGATGGCATGCACCGCGTAAGCCGGACTCGCGAGCCATGCAGCCGATGCGGCCAGCGACCAGGTCAGGACCAAGCGTGAGGCGCTGCATAAACGGATCGTCATGTGCCTCTGGGCGCGATTTGAGTGTGTGACGCGATGGAGTGACCCGGCCGGAAACCCGAAGCGCGAGCCGCGGGAATCTTAAGGCGAGGCATTGCGATGTGAGAGAATTCTACCCAAAATCACGCACCGCTCGGCCTGCGACCCAAGGGTTGTCGACTGGCCGATCGCGCCACGCACGACCCCGCGCGGCATCGGACAACCGGTGCGCGCCGCGACACTGACATCAAAGAAGGAGCATTCATGGGCTTTCTCGCTGGAAAACGAATTCTGCTGACGGGCCTGCTGTCCAACCGCTCGATCGCTTACGGCATCGCCGCGGCCTGCAAGCGCGAAGGCGCGGAACTGGCGTTCACGTATGTCGGCGAGCGCTTCAAGGAGCGCATCACCGAGTTCGCGACCGAGTTCGGCAGCGACATGGTCTATCCGTGCGACGTCGCCGACGACGCGCAAATCGATGCGCTGTTCGCGTCGCTGAAAGAACGCTGGGACTCGCTCGACGGCCTCGTGCACTCCATCGGCTTCGCGCCGCGCGAGGCGATCGCGGGCGATTTCCTCGACGGCATGACGCGCGAGAACTTCCGCGTTGCGCACGACATCTCCGCCTACAGCTTCCCCGCGCTCGCGAAAGCCGCGCTGCCGATGCTGAAAGACGGCTCGTCGCTGCTCACGCTGTCGTATCTCGGCGCCGAGCGCGCGCTGCCGAACTACAACACGATGGGCCTCGCGAAGGCATCGCTCGAGGCGAGCGTGCGTTACATGGCGGCGTCGCAGTCGCTCGGCGCCAAGGGCGTACGCGTCAACGCCATCTCGGCCGGCCCGATCAAGACGCTCGCGGCGAGCGGCATCAAGAGCTTCGGCAAGATTCTGAACTTCGTCGAACAGAATGCGCCGCTCAAGCGCAATGTGACGATCGAGCAAGTGGGCAATGTCGCCGCGTTCCTGCTGTCGGATCTGTCGAGCGGCATGAGCGCGGAAGTCGTCCACGTCGATGCCGGATTCCATGCGGTCGTCGGCGGAATGGGCGGCGACGCGGAATAAGCGCCCGTTCGCAGCTTCAAAACGAAGCGCCGCTCACTTCAGGTGAGCGGCGCTTTTTATTTGCCGCGATGACCGCGCCCTGCCTCAACGATAGCCGTGCGGGCCGCCATGTCCGTTGCCGTGCCCGTTGCCATGTCCGTAACCGTGCCCCGGCGGCGGACCATGCGGGCGCGGCGGAGGCGGCGGACGGCCGTGCCCGTAATGACGATAGTAGTCGTTGCGGCTCCAATAGCGTCGGCCGTCCCAGTACCGGCTGCCATGCCAGCCGATGACGACCGGCGGCGCGTACATCGGCGCGGGCTGGTAGACGACGGGCGGCGGAGGCGGTGCATAGACCGGCGTCGGCGCAACGTAGACCGGCGCCGGAATGCCGATATTCACGCCGACATGAACATCCGCCGCGCGCGCGATGCCCGTCACGCTCAGCGCCGCCATGGTCAGCACACCGGCCACGATTCGTCCCGAGAACTTCTTTTTCATATGCAACCGGACCTCGCTTCGTACTTGTTCGCTTGCGCCCAAATATAACGAAAACCTTTCGACGCAATATTTCAGCTTTGTAAGTTATTGCCTGCTCGCGCTTTACGTCTGGAGAAACCTTACCTTTTGTTACATCGCGCGGGTGAGAATTCGCGGCGTTGTTGTTTTACTGGGAATTCGCCCTTCCACGTTCAAGCGGCAACAAAAAAGCCACCCGTGACGAACGAGTGGCTTTCGGCGACGGACGCCGGGCGGCGCGGGACGATCAACGCCAGCCGTTGTGACGGCCGTGGTCATGGCCGTCGTGATCGTGGCCGCGGCCATGATCGTAGTGGCGATAGTAATCGTCGCGATCCCAGTAGCGACGGCCATCCCAGTAACGATCGCCATGCCAGCCGACCACGATGGCCGGCTGCACGTAGACCGGCGCCGGAGGCGGCGCGTACACGACGGGCGGCGGAGGCGGCGCATAGACCGGCTCGGGCGCGACGTACACGGGCGCGGGCACCCCGATGTTCACGCCCACGGACACACCCGCATTGGCCGCGCCGGACACCATCAGACCGCCGAACATCACGGCGCCAGCCAGCACGGAAGCCTTCGATACCTTGTTCATGTAAAGCCCCACCCCGATGGGTTGTTTGTTGTGTTGACCGGACTATATCGGACGGATGCCGCATCGAGTGTTCGACTTCGTAACCTGCTATTACTGAGGAAAAACTTACGAAAAGTAAGCTCGTGCAGATGGAAAAACGGCGGCCCTCGCATCGCGAAGATCGCCGTTCGTGAGAGGCGCAGCGAAGATCAGTTCGGCAGTTCCTGGCCTTTCGTTTCCGGCGCGAGCGGGATCACCGCGAGACCGATGAGAAACGCAATCGCGGTAATGGCAATCGGCACGCCGAGCGTCTTCATGTTGAGCACCATCGCGCCGATGCCGAAGTTCACGATCGCGCCGAAGAAGCGCCCGACCGACGTGCAGAACGCGAAGGCCGTCGCACGCACGCGGGTTTCGAACTGCTCGGGCAGCCACAGCGAAAAGAGCGCGAAGTTGCCGCCGAAAAAGCCCAGCACGACGAGCAGCGCGATGAACGGCACCAGCCCGTTCGGCAGATAGAACGCCCAGCCGAACGCGAGCGCGATCGACGCCGCCATGCCGACGAAATACACCGCGAGCGTCTTTCTGCGGCCGATCTTTTCGGCCATCGGCGGCAGCGCGAGACAGCCGACGATCGTGCCGATCGAAAGCAGCCCCGTCGCGATCGACGCCATGCGCGCGGCATCGTGCTTGTCCATGCCCGCCTTCGTCGCGAGCTGAACGACCGCCGACGGTTCATACACCGCGCCCGCCCACAAGCCGATGATCGCCACCGTCAGCAGCACGGCCGCGACGATCGTCCGCTTGCGATATTGCGCATTGAAGATCGCCTTCAGCGAACTCTCGTGCTTGACGTGCGGATGAGCGGTTTCGGCGCGTTCCCACTTGTCGGTTTCCTTCACGCGCAGGAGCACCATGATCGACACGACGACCGGAAACAGGCCGACGAGAAACATCGCGCGCCAGCCGAACGTCGCGCCGATCGTGTAATTGAGCGCGGCGGCGAGGAAGAAGCCCGCGTAGTAGCCGGTCTGCAGATAACCCGCGCCCATCTTCCGGCGGTCTTCCGGCCAGGCTTCCGCGACATACGTGCCCGCGAGCGCCCATTCACCGCCGATCCCCACGCCCGCGCAAAACCGATAGAAGCCGAGCTCCCACACGTTATGCGCGGTCGCCGCGAGGCCGGTGAAGATCGCGAACGTGAAGATGGTCGCCGCGAGCACTTTCGTGCGTCCGAAACGGTCGGCGAGCGGTCCCCAGATGAACGACAGTCCCCATCCGACGAGAAAGAGCGCGAAGAGAATCGAGCCCGCAAGCCCGATGTTCGCCGGCGTCGCATCATAGCCCGAACGCGGCAGCAATTCGGTGAGCGCCGGCGCGAGCACGAGCGCGTAGATGAACGAATCCATTCCGTCGAGCGTCCAGCCGGCCCACGCACCCCAGAAACCGGTGATCTGCGACCGGTTGAGCGGTGTCTTCGTGGCGCGCGTGGCGCTTATCTGTCGATCCAGCGTGCTGGGCATGGCCATGTCTCCAAAGGAATTAGCGACGCGCCGGTTAAAAATGTTTGTTATGGCGTCTAGGGAAAGCACCGAAGTACCGTGTGCGTTTTTATATATAATATTTGAACATCGACACACGACAAGTCCGCACTTTCACCTAGCCATGCCGACAGATCTCTCAGCCGGATCGACTCCGGCCTCATTTCGCGACGCGCAGTTCGAACCGCGCCAGAGCACGTCGCGCTTCATCGCGGATGCGCTGCGCGCCGCCATCGTCGATGGCTCGCTGTTGCCGGGCGAGCCGCTGCGGCAGGACGCGATCGCCCGGCAGTTTTCGGTCAGCGCCATTCCGGTGCGAGAAGCGTTCCGCCAGCTCGAAAGCGAAGGCTGGGTGACAATCGAGCCGAATCGCGGCGCGGCCGTCAGTCTGCAATCGGCCGACGAGGCGCGCGAGATCTACGAGATTCGCGCATCGCTCGAAAGTCTCGCGATCGGCATTGCGATCGCGCATCACACGCCCGCAACGCTTGCCGACGCGAAACGCCTGCTCGAAGCCGCCGAGAACGAGCCCGATCCGACGCTCTACGTCGTGCGCAACGAGCAGTTCCACATGGCGCTCTACGCGCCCGCCGACCGTCCTCGGCTGATGGAGCTGATCGGCCAGATGCATCGGCGCGGCGAACGCTATTTGCGGCTGAAGCTCGGTCTGCCGATCCACAAGGATTCATCCGATGCCGAGCACCGCGCGATCTTCGATGCCCTCGCCGCGCGCGATATCGAACAGGCGCAGACGCTCGTCGCGCGCCATCTGCTCGCGACGGGCGAACTGCTCTACCGCTTTCTCGCCGATGCCCAGGCGCTCGCGCACTCGAGCCACGTCAAGAAGAAGAAACGCCGCGCATCTTCCCGATCGAATTCCGTCAAGGCCGACCAATGAACGACGTCATCGCTAAAACCCGCAACTGGAACACGCGCGCGCAGGAAAAAGCGCGGCGTCTTAAGCTGATCGAGCCGTGGATGAACGGCTCCGTGCTCGATGCCGCGCACATCGTCGATGCGTTGAGTGCGCTCATCGTCACCGGCGACCGTGTCGCGCTCGAAGGCAACAATCAGAAGCAGGCGGACTTTCTCTCGCGCGCATTCGCGAAGCTCGATCCGGATCGCGTGCACGACATCCATCTGCTGATCTCGAGCATCAGCCGTCCCGAGCATCTCGCGCTCTTCGAGCAAGGCATCGCGCACAAGGTCGATTTCGCGTTCGCCGGGCCGCAAAGCCTGCGCGTCGCGCAACTGCTCGAAGACGGCATGCTGGAGATCGGCGCGATCTATACGTACATCGAACTGTATGCGCGCATGTTCATCGACTTGACGCCGCAGGTCGCGCTCGTGTGCGCGGTGCAGGCAGACCGGCACGGCAATCTGTACACGGGCGCCAACACCGAGGACACGCCGACGATCGTCGAAGCCACCGCGTTCCGGCATGGCATCGTGGTCGCGCAGGTGAACGAAATCGTCGACGAACTGCCGCGCGTCGATATTCCCGGCTCGTGGGTCGATGTCGTCGTCGAGGCCGATCGTCCGTTCGCCGTGGAGCCGCTTTTCACGCGCGATCCGCGTCACATCGGCGAATTGCAGATTCTCATGGCGATGATGACGATCCGCGGCATCTACGAGCGCTATGGCGTCAAGGCGCTCAATCACGGCATCGGCTTCGATACGGCCGCGATCGAACTGCTGTTGCCGACATACGGCGAGAAGCTCGGCCTCAAAGGAAAGATCTGCACGAACTGGGCGCTCAATCCGCATCCGACGCTGATTCCCGCGATCGAATCCGGCTGGGTGGACAGCGTGCATTGCTTCGGCAGCGAAGTCGGCATGGAGGACTACATCGCGGCGCGCTCCGATGTGTTCTTCACCGGCCGCGACGGCAGCCTGCGCTCGAATCGCGTGTTCTGCCAGCTCGCGGGGCAATACGGTGTCGATCTCTTCATCGGCTCGACCTTGCAGATGGACGCCGACGCGAATTCGTCGACGGTCACGCTCGGGCGGCTCGCGGGCTTCGGCGGCGCGCCGAACATGGGACACGATCCGCGCGGCCGGCGTCATTCGAGCGAAGCGTGGCTGAAGCTCCTGAAGGACGACGGCCCGAATCCGAAGATCGCGCGCGGCCACAAGCTCGTCGTGCAGACGGCCGAGACGTACAAGAAAGGCGGCGAGCCGACCATCGTCGATGCGCTCGACGCGATTGCCGTCGGCGAGAAAAGCGGCATGCCGATCGCGCCCGTGATGATCTACGGCGACGATGTCACGCACGTCGTGACGGAAGAAGGCATCGCGTATCTGCACGCGGCCGAAGGCGTCGACGAGCGCCGCGCCGCGCTCGCGGCGGTCGCGGGCGTGACGCCGATCGGCATGCGCGCCGATCCCGCGAAGACGGCGGAATTGAGACGGCGCGGCATCGTCGCGTATCCGGAAGATCTGGGCGTGCGGCGCGGCGAAGCCAAGCGCTCGCTGCTCGCGGCGCGCAGCATCGACGATCTCGTCGCGTGGTCGGGCGGCTTGTACGCGCCGCCCGCGCGCTTCCGGAGCTGGTGATGAAGCCGGCTCTTCGCGATCTTGCGCGCGCGGTCGCGTCGCCGTCGCTCATCGCGCAATGCGCCGTCGATGCGCTGATCGCCGAGGCGCGCCTCACGCCGAAGCCCGCGCTCGTCGATGAACGCGGCAGCGGCGCGCATCGCGATCTCGATCTGGACACGATGCTGCGTTCCGCTCGCGCCCTGCATCCGACGTTTCTCGCGATCGCGCGCGCGGCGTCGCACGCGGAGCCGTCGCAGATCTTGCGCGAGCAACTGGCGCGCATCGGCCGCGAAGGCGAATCCGCGATGATGCGCGCAACCGATGGCAGCAACGCGCATCGCGGCGCGATCTGGATCATCGGTTTGCTGTGCGCGGGCGCGGCGATGCAAGCGCCCGACGACAGCGGCGCGATCTGCTTTTCGGCGGCGAAGATCGCCCGTTTCGACGATCGCTACGCGCCGCTAACGGCAACGAAGAGCCACGGTGCGCGCGTCAGCGAACGCTATCGCGTGGCGGGCGCACGCGGCGAAGCGCGCGATGGTTTTCCGCACGCGCGGCTCGTCGGCCTGTCCGCGCTGGACGCCGCGCGCGCACGCGGACTCGCCGAATCCGACGCGCGGCTCGATGCGCTCGTCGCGATCATCGCGTCGCTGGACGATACGTGTCTTCTGCATCGCGGCGGAATGCCCGCGCTCGAAGCAGCGCAACGCGGCGCGCGCGATGTGATCGCTTGCGGCGGAGCGGCGAGCGTCGCGGGCCGTCGCGCGCTCGAGGCGCTTCACGAAGAACTGATGAAGCTGAACGCATCGCCCGGCGGCGCGGCTGACCTGCTCGCGGCGACACTCTTTCTCGACATTCTCAGGCGCTTGCCCTGAAGAGGAACGAACGATGGAAAACATGCGATACGAATATCCGGCCAAACGGCCCGTCACGCGCCGCGCGCACGTGGGCGTCGTCGGCTCGGGCGATCTCGAAGTGCTGCTTTCGCCGTCACAAAGTGCGAACGCGGAAGTGGTGATCCGCACGAGCGTCGATGGCTACGGCCATGTCTGGAAAAGCGTGCTCGACCGCTTCTTCCAGCGCTACGACGGCGCGGCGAAAATCGAACTGAACGATTTCGGCGCGACGCCCGGCGTCGTCATGCTGCGACTCAACGAAGCCGTCGAAGCAAGCGAAAGCGAAGGAGACACGCCATGAACGCGCACGACACGTTTCTCGCGCGGCACAGCTTCATCGAAATGACGGCGCGCGAACGCGCGCACGCGCTGCTCGACCAAGGCACGTTCCGCGAACTGCTCGGCCCGTTCGACCGCATCGAATCGCCGTGGCTCGCGATGCAGAACATCGTCTGCCAGGCGGATGACGGCGCGGTCATCGCACGCGGCATGCTCGGCGGCGAACCGGCGGTGATCGCCGCGATCGAGCCGGCGTTTCAGGGCGGCAGCATCGGCGAAGTATCCGGCGCGAAGATCGCCGCCGCGCTCGAAATGGCCTTGAGCGAATTCGAAGCCGGGCGCGCGATCCGTCCCGTCGTGCTGTTCGAAACCGGCGGCGTGCGTCTGCAGGAAGCGAATCTCGGGCTCGCGGCCATCGCCGAAATTCAGGCGGCGATCGTCGCGCTGCGGGCTCATGTGCCTGTCGTCGGGGTGATCGGCGGGATGGTCGGCTGCTTCGGCGGCATGTCGCTCGCGGCCGCGCTCTGTACCGAGCTGGTGATGACGCGGCAGGCGCGCCTCGGCATGAACGGGCCGGAGGTGATCGAGCAGGAAGCGGGCATCGAGGAACTCGATTCGGGCGACCGGCGCCTCATCTGGTCGATGATCGGCGGCGAGGAACGCGTCGCGGTCGGTCTTGCGGACACGCTCGTCGAAGACGATACCGAGCACGTGCGCGACGCCGTGCTCGCGGCGTTCAGGCGCGGCGTGCCGCCGCGGCATCGCACGGAGAACGTGGATGGCTTCATCGCGCGGCTTGCCGACGTGAACCCCGACGTCATCGATCCCGACACCTTGCGCAAACTGTGGGGCGCATCATGACCGACACACTTTCCCGCGGCGAGCGCTGGCTCGACGCGCTGACTTCTGCGTCGACGCAATCGGAGCGCGGGCCGATCCGCGTGCGCGAAGGCGCTCTCGATGGCGAACGCGCGAGCTTCTTTGCCGTCGTGCCCGATCCGCAGAACCGCTTTCCGCGCGCGACCGATAACGTCGTCGGCCTCGAACAGGGCTGGCTGCTCGCACGCGCCGTGCGCGAAACGATCGACGCCGATCGCGATGCCGGGGTGAAGCGCGCCATCGTCGCCGTCGTCGATGTGAAGAGCCAGGCGTACGGACGTCGCGAAGAACTGCTCGGCATTCATCTCGCGTGCGCCGCCGCCGTCGATGCCTACGCGAGCGCGCGGCTCGCGGGCCATCCGGTGATCGCGCTGATCGTCGGCCCGGCGATGTCGGGCGCGTATCTCGCGCACGGCTATCAGGCGAATCGCATCGTCGCGCTCGACGCGCCCGGCACGGCCGTCCACGCGATGGGCAAGGAAGCTGCGGCGCGCGTTACGCGGCGCAGCGTCGAAAGCCTCGACGCGCTCGGCGACGCGGTCCTGCCGATGTCGTACAAGATGAGCGCCTACGCGAAGCTCGGCTTGCTGCACGAGCTGATCGAAGGCGTCGACGCCGACGCGCCCTCTTCCGCCGACATCGAGCGCGTGAAGGCATCGCTCGCGGCGGCGGTGAAGGATGCGCGCAGCGGTCCGCGCGATCTGTCGAACCGGCTCGCTTCCGCCGATGCGAAACGCACGCGCGCCGCATCGATCGAAGTGCGCAGGCGCATGCGCGAGCAGTGGAGCGTTTGATGGACCGCGTGATGGAGCGCGCGCCGCGTCCGCACGATTTGCTGCGGATCGCGCCCGCGACGCCCGCCTTTGACGACGCGCCCGCGTGGGTCGCCGCGTCGCTCGCGCGCGCGCCGTTCGTCGTCGTGCGGCGCGCACCGCGCATCGGCGCTGCGATTCCCGTCGGCGTGCGCGGAATGGCGCGCGGCGAACGCTTCGGCGCGTGGATCGAGACGCGTCACATCGACGCGATGCTCACGCCCGAAGCGCTGCGCACGCGCGAGCCCGATCCGGCGCGTCGCGACCTGCCCGCGTTCGCGTTGTTGCGCGCGGTCGCGCCGATCATCGACGGATGCGGTCTCGAATGGGGCCCGGCCGGCAGCGCGGGCTTCGAGCTCGCGTGCGCGATGCCGGCGATCACGCGCGACAGCGACCTCGATATCGTCGTGCGCGCGCCGACGCCCTTGCCCCGCGAAGACGCATCGGCGCTCTTCGATGCGCTCTCGCAAGCGGCGCAGAAGGAAGACACGCGCATCGACGTGCAGATCGAAACATGCGACGCGGCTTTCTCGCTCGCGGAGTTCGCGCGCGTCGGACTACGCGTCATGCTGCGGCACGCCGGCGGCCCGCGCCTCGTCGCGAATCCGTGGGCAGCGGCATGATCGCCTATCTCTTTCCCGGACAGGGCGCGCAAGCGCCGGGCTTTCTGCATCGGCTCGGCGGCGGCGAGCCGCATCCGGCGATCGTCCGCACGCTCGACGAAGCATCCGATGTGCTCGGCGCGGACGTCCGCGATCTCGACAGCGCCGACGCGCTCAAATCGACCGTCGCCGTGCAGATTTCGCTCGTCGTCGCGGGCGTGGCCGCGGCGCGCGCGCTCGCGGAGGAAGGCGTCGAGCCGGAAGCCGTCGCGGGCTTGTCGGTCGGGGCGTTCGGCGCGGCGGTCGTGTGCGGCGCGATTCGCTTCGACGATGCGCTCGAACTCGTGCGCCTGCGCGCCAGGCTGATGGAAGACGCGTATCCGAGCGGCTACGGCATGCTCGCCGTGCTCGGGCTCAACGAAAGCGAGATCGCCCGCGCGATCGCCGATTGCGGCGCCGACGCCTACATCGGCAATCTGAACGCGCCGCGTCAAATCGTCCTTTCGGGCAGCGACGCCGCGCTCGCGCAAGTCCGCGACATCGCCCTGTCGCGCGGGGGGGGGCGCGCCGCCCGCCCGCGGGGGTGGGTGGCGGCGCATTGGTTGGTGGTGGTCTTCTCCCCGCCCCCCCGCCGCGACGCGGCCCGCC
>NZ_JALQDZ010000014.1:0-111530 GCF_023630985.1 Caballeronia sp. ATUFL_F1_KS39
CCGCGTAGATCGAGTTGTCGGGGGACACCCCCAAAATCAAAAAACAGACCCCGCCTCTAATATTAATCCTTGGGGAGAGCGCCGCGGGGGGCGCGAACGGCGGCAAAAGCGGCGGGGCGCGCGGCGCCCCCCGCGCCGAACGGCTGTGCGTGAGCGTGCCTTCGCATTGCGTGCTGCTGGAAAGCGCCGCGCAACGGCTCGGCGAAGCGGCGAGCAAGGTGCGGATCGAGGCGCCGCGCATCGCCTACATCGGCAATCGCGGCGCGCGCGTGCTGCGTCGCGCCGACGCCATTCGCGAAGACCTCGCCACCAATCTGCGCTATCCGGTGCGCTGGCACGAATCGACGATCGCGCTCGCCGAACTCGGCGCGAAGGTGTTCGTCGAGATGCCGCCGGGACAGACGCTCACGCAGCTTGCCGCCGAAGCCTTGCCGGACGCGGCTTCGATCGCGATGGACGCCGCACCCGCCGCATCCGTCGCCGCACGCGTGCGCGCCGCCTGCAGGCGCGCGACCGATTGATTCGCGTTCCGTGCGCGACTGATGCACGGTTTCCGCTGGCGTTTTCATCTTTTTTGCCGACAAAATCGGAATTTTCGAATAGCTTACGAATCGACTGTCATTAGCATTTCGCTGCGTTCGCGCAATCTGCGCAGAACGACGATCACAACAACATTCGAAAGGTAAAACTATGACGATCTTCCGCATCGCGCTGGCGGCCTCCGCTGTGTTCACACTTGCGTCGTGCAGCAGCATGAGCAGCATGGATCCGAACCAATTGATGCAATCCGGGCAAATGGCGACTCAGGCGCTGTCGCTGAGCGACTCCGATGTCCGCACGCTGTCCGACAAGTCCTGTGCCGAACTCGACAAGGAAAACAAAGTCGCGGCGGCCAACAGCCCGTACACCCAGCGCCTGAACAAGATCTCGAAGCAGCTCGGCGACAACATCAACGGCGTGCCGGTCAATTACAAGGTTTATCTGACGAAGGACGTCAACGCGTGGGCGATGGCGAACGGCTGCGTGCGCGTTTACAGCGGCCTCATGGACCTGATGAACGATGACGAAGTGCGCGGTGTCGTCGGGCACGAAATGGGGCACGTCGCGCTCGGCCATACGAAGAAAGCGATGCAGGTGGCGTACGCGACGTCGGCGGCGCGCACGGTGGCTTCGGCGGCGGGCGGTATGGTCGGAAGCCTGTCGGCGTCGCAGCTCGGCGATCTGTCGGAAAAATTCGTCAACGCGCAGTTCTCGCAAACGCAGGAATCGGCCGCTGACGATTACTCCTTCGATACGCAGAAGAAGAAGGGCTACGACCCGAAGGGACTGGTCACGGCGTTCCAGAAGCTCGCGACCATCGATGGCGGCAAGTCGAGCATGCTGAGTTCGCATCCGTCGTCGCCGGCGCGCGCGAAGCATATCGAGGACCGGATCGCGTCGGGGAAGTAAGGATGTGACTGAGCGCGAGCGGCGACGCTCGCGTTCTCTTCGGCGACGATTCAGAAGGATGACGAAGCGATGCACTTCGTCGCAATGCACTTCGTCGCAATGCACTTCGTCGCAATGCACTTCGTCGCAATGCACTTCGCCGACTAACGCGGCAAAAAGAAAAAGCCCCGCAAGTTTTTAACCTTGCGGGGCCTTTCTACGACAACTGGCGGAGACGGAGGGATTCGAACCCTCGATCCAGTTTTTAGCCAGATGCTCCCTTAGCAGGGGAGTGCCTTCGACCTCTCGGCCACGTCTCCCAAACTTTTCGCCGCACCGGGAGTGCAGTGCAACGAGATCGAGATAATAGCGTGTTCGCAGGCCGGGGTCAAATTCACACGACGATTTTTTTCGAAACGGCCAATATGGAATCGCGCGTTCAGCGAACCGCAACGATGTGAAGGCCCGCGAGCCTTCACATCTCCGTCACACGCTTACACGCTTACGCGCGATCCAGCTCGAACGCCTTGTGCAGCGCGCGCACGGCGAGTTCGGTGTACTTCTCGTCGATCAGCACCGAGATCTTGATTTCGGACGTCGAGATCATCTGGATGTTGATGCCCTCTTCCGACAGCGTGCGGAACATCGTGCTCGCAATACCCACGTGCGAGCGCATGCCGACGCCCACCACCGACACCTTCGACACCTTCGGGTCGCCCAGCACGGTTTCGGCCTGGACGTGGCCCTTCACCTGGTTGTTCAGGATTTCGAGCGCGCGCTGATAGTCGCCGCGGCCGACCGTGAACGTGAAGTCGGTCTTGCCGTTCACGCTCTGGTTCTGAATGATCATGTCGATGTCGATGTTCGCATCGGCGACCGGGCCGAGAATCTGATACGCGACGCCCGGCTTGTCAGGCACGCCCATGACCGCGATGCGCGCTTCGTCGCGCTGGAACGCGATGCCAGAAATCACTGCTTTTTCCATGTTCTCGTCTTCTTCAAAAGTAATCAGGGTGCCGGAGTGCATTTCGGCTTCGAGCGGCATCAGCGGGTCGGTCAGGCTGGAGAGCACACGCGTCTTCACCTGATACTTGCCGGCGAATTCCACCGAGCGGATTTGCAGCACTTTCGAGCCGAGGCTCGCCATCTCCAGCATTTCCTCGAAGGTCACGCGGTCCAGCCGGCGCGCTTCTTCCACCACGCGCGGATCGGTCGTGTAGACGCCGTCGACGTCGGTGTAGATCAGGCATTCGTCCGCTTTCATCGCCGCCGCGATCGCAACCGCCGACGTGTCCGAGCCGCCGCGTCCGAGCGTCGCGATATGGCCTTCCGGATCGACGCCCTGAAAGCCCGTGATGACCACGACCTTGCCCGCGTCGAGGTCCTTCAGCACGCGTTCGCCGTCGATTTCGCTGATACGCGCCTTCGTGAACGCGCTGTCCGTCTTGATCGGCACTTGCCAGCCGGCATAACTCACGGCGTCGAGGCCTTCCGCGTGCAGCGCGATGGCCAGCAAGCCCACGCTGACCTGCTCGCCGGTGGAGGCAATCATGTCGAGTTCGCGCGGGTCCGGATCGGCCTTGATGTCTTTCGCGAGACCGAGCAGGCGATTGGTTTCGCCGGACATCGCCGAGGGCACGACGACCATCTTGTGGCCGGCCTTATGCCATTTGGCGACGCGCTTGGCGACGTTCTTGATGCGCTCGACCGAGCCCATCGAAGTGCCGCCGTATTTGTGTACGATGAGTGCCATTGTCGTTCTTGAACTGGAGAGAAAACCGCGCTTCACGCGCTTTGACGCGAGAACGCTCGAGACTCGCGCTCGATCGCTTCAGGGGATGTCGAAGCCGGCTACGATACGCGGGCGCTGCCGCACGCCCTTCGCACGCTCGCGCCATTGATAAGCGACGCGAGCGGATGCGTCGTTGCGGGCGAAATCGAGTCTTTTGAACGCAGATGCCGCGCAAAAACGCGCTTGGGCGAAAACGAGTTACCGTACCCGATCGAGGCTGAAATTACAAGATGAGGCACCGGTGACGGCGATTTTACCGGCTTCGGCGCAACGTTTGCCCAAAGCGCCTCACACGAGCAGCAAATCCGGCCGCCACGAAATGCGCCGCAGCGGTCCGTGCGCGGCGCTCGGCGCGGCCTCGCGGTTCACGCCGACATGCGGCACGAACAGCAGCGCCTCGCCGATGAAAAGCAGCGGTACGTCGCGCTTCCAGGCCGGCACGCCGCGCTCCTGAAAGAGGTTCTTGAGCGTGCGGCTCGGCGCTTCGGCCGCGACGCGCATGCGCTCGCCGCCCGCACGCGAACGCGCGACGAGCGGCGCGGCGCGCAATACGCCCTCCCCGACGACATCGTCGGCGGAAGAATCAGCGGGCTCGAACACGAACGAGCCGCGCCATTGCGGCAGACGCCACACCTCTTCGCCCTGCCATAGCAGTTCCGCCGCGACTTTGAGCGCGGCCGCGCCTTCATCGAGATCGGGCGCATCGGCGCTGTCGCCGGCTTCCCAGAACAGCAGATTGCGATACACGCGCAAGCTGTGCCCCGCATGATCGACGCGCAGCGCGTGGCCATCGCGCGCGGCGGCGGCATCGCGCAACTGACGCAACATGTCGGCGATGCGCGCCGTCGATGCCGCCATCAAACCGCGCGAGCGGATCCAGAAACGCATGAGATTGATCGCGCGCTCGTCGTCGAGTGCGAGAAACGCGTCGAGCACGAGCGCGCCCTCTTCGTCGGCGCTCTGAACGTGTCCCAGATCGATGCGCGCAAGCTGATCCAAAAGCCGCTGCGCCGCCGCGGCATGCGATGCCGTGCGCGCGAGGGCATCGCGAAAGCCGGGAAAATGCACCGCGAGCATCGGCAGCACGTCATGGCGCAGCGCGTTGCGCGAATAGCGCGTGTCGGCGTTGGATTCGTCGTCGATCCAGCTCAGGTCGCGCTCGTGCGCGTATTGCTCCAGTTGCGCGCGCAGCAGGCGCAGCAGCGGACGCACACGCGGCGCGGCGCCGTCCGCGCGTTGCGGCGCCATCGCCGCGAGGCCCGCGACGCCCGCGCCGCGCAGCAGTTGCAGCAGCACGGTTTCGGCCTGATCGTCGGCATGATGCGCGATGAGCAGCGCCGCCGCGCCATGCTGATCGCAGAGCTCGTCGAGCGCGCGATAACGCGCGTCGCGCGCCGTGGCTTCGAGGCTCTCGCCGCCGGTCCGCGCGACATCGACATGACGCGCGTCATACCGCACGCCGAGCGACGCCGCAAAGCGCTCGCAATGCGCGGCCCACGCGTTGGCGTTCGGACTCAGACCGTGATGAACATGCAGCGCGATCACACGTCGCGCGCCGAAGCAACTCACGGCCGCGTCGAGCAGCACGGTGGAGTCGAGCCCGCCGCTCAACGCGACCGCGAGAAGTGAATCCGGGGAAAGGTCCGCGTCCGAAACCGCCGCGCGCACCGCCTGTAACACGAGGCGGCCGGCCGGGGTTTCGTTATCGGATGTCACGAGAGTTCGTGATGGATGAGATGACGAAGATGACGGGAACGGATTACGCGCCCGGCAGCGATTCCTTGAACTTGCCGTACGCCATCAGCTTTTCGAAGCGGCGCTCGCGCAAGTCGTTGACGCTCATGCCCTGGAACTGACGCAGCGAATCGGCGAGTGCGCGGCGCAGGAGCGCGGCCATGCCCTTCGCGTCGCGATGCGCGCCGCCGAGCGGTTCGTTCACGATCTTGTCGATGAGACCGAGCGCCTTAAGACGATGCGCCGTGAGGCCGAGCGCTTCGGCCGCTTCCGGCGCCTTCGCCGCGCTCTTCCACAGGATCGACGCACAGCCTTCCGGCGAAATGACCGAGTACGTGGAGAACTGCAGCATCATCACGGTATCGGCGACGGCGATCGCCAGCGCGCCGCCCGAGCCGCCTTCACCGATGATCGTCGTGATGATCGGCGTCTTGAGCTCCGCCATCACATAGAGATTGCGGCCGATGGCTTCCGACTGGCCGCGCTCTTCCGCGCCGATGCCCGGGTACGCGCCCGGCGTATCGACGAACGTGAAAATGGGCAAGCTGAACTTCTCGGCGGTACGCATCAGGCGCTCCGCCTTGCGATAGCCTTCCGGACGCGGCATGCCGAAGTTGCGCAGCGCGCGTTCCTTCGTGTCGCGGCCCTTCTGATGGCCGATCACCATGCACGGCTGGCCATTGAAGCGCGCGAAGCCGCCGACGATCGCAAGGTCGTCCGCGAATGCGCGGTCGCCATGCAATTCATGAAAATCGGTGAAAAGCTCGCTGACGTAATCGAGCGTGTACGGACGCTGCGGGTGACGCGCAATCTGCGAAACCTGCCACGGCGACAGGTTTGCGTAGAGATCCTTCGTGAGCTGCTGGCTCTTCTTCGACAGCCGCTCGATTTCTTCCGAAATATCGACAGCGGAATCGTCCTGAACGAAGCGGAGTTCTTCGATCTTCGCTTCGAGTTCAGCGATCGGCTGCTCGAAATCCAGAAACGTGGTCTTCATATGTTCGAGTCCTGGGAACATCGGGCAGCGCGTATTCTAACCGCGTCCGCCCCTCAAAAATTCGCGCGTGAACTATCGATTATAAAGCAACGATAGCGCGCGCTTTTCGCGTGGTTATTTTAGTGATCTGACGGAATCGGATTGAGGCTGCGCCACATGTACCACGTCGCGACCGTGCGCCACGGCTCCCAATTCGCCGCCACTTCGCGCGCCTCGCTGCGCGTCACCGGCTCGCCGCTGAAGTAGTTGACGCTGATCGCCTGAATCAGGCCGAGATCGTCGAGCGGCAGGACGTCCGGGCGCGACAGATTGAAGATGAGGAACATCTCCGCCGTCCATCGGCCGATGCCGCGAATCTGCGTGAGCTCGGCGATGACGGCTTCGTCGTCCATCGACGTCCATGCGTCGACGTGCAGCGCGCCCGATTCGAAATGCTGCGCGAGATCGAGAATGTACTCGGCCTTGCGTTTGGATAAGCCGCACGCCTGCAGTTTCTCGTGACCGAGCTTGATGAAGTGCGCCGGATGAACCTCGGGACATGCGCCCTTCACCCGTTCCCAGATCGCCTGCGCGGCCTTCACCGAAATCTGCTGGCCGGCAACGGAACGCGCGAGCGTGGAGAACGGATCGCCGAGATTGACGAGATGAATCTCGCCGAACTTCGGAATCAGCTTCTTGAGTATGCGGTCGCGTCGCATCAAATCTGCGCACGCGCGGTCCCAGTAGTCGGGACGAACGGCTTCGCGCGTGAGTCCGCCGATTTGCACGGGCACCGCGGCATCCGATGTGACGACGCGCGACTTGCGCACCACTTCGCCACGTTCGGCGACCAGCGCCTGAGCGCGCGCGCCATCGCCTGCGACCGCGCGGCCGTTGCCCTTCGCGGGCGACGCTTCGGCTTCTTCCGTGCCCGCTTTCGATGCGCGCGCAGCGCCGTTCAGGCGCGTTGCCGTCTCCGGCTTCGCGGCCTTGAGCGCAACGCTGCGCGCCGGCTTCGCCGTCTTGCCGGCCGCCGCACCTGCGCCATCGATCTTCTGCGTGTTCACTTTCGTTTGTGCGCTGCTCGCGCGCTTCGTTGCGCCCGACGCATCGCTGACAGACGCGGGTCGCTTGACCGGCGTCTTCCTGGCCGTTGCCATCTTGCCTCCTGCCTGGTGAGTCGATCAGAGGGTTCGAAGGGCCGCGCTCAAACGCGGCGCCATTCGGTCGACCCACCCGGTTTGTCTTCAAGCGCAATACCGGCTTCGAGCAATGCAGCGCGAATCCGGTCTGCTTCGGCATAGTTCTTCGCCTGCTTCGCGGCGATGCGCTCGGCGATCTTCGCTTCGATCTCTTGCGGCGAGAGTCCCTCGCTCGAGCCTGCGCCGCTCGCCCGCTGCAGGAACGCACGCGGCTCGCGCTGAAGCAGTCCGAGCACGCCCGCAAGACCCTTGAGCTGACGAGCGAGCGCGGCATCGCGCGTACGATTCACTTCGCTCGCGAGATCGAACAACACCGACACGGCCACCGGCGTGTTGAAGTCGTCGTTCATCGCAGACTGGAAACGCTGCGCGTTCGCCTCGCTCCAGTCAAGTTGCTGATTGTCCGGCTCGACATCCTTCAACGCCGTATATAGGCGCGTCAACGCGTTCTTTGCGTCGTCGATATGCACGTCGCTGTAATTCAGCGGCGACCGATAGTGTGCCCGCGCAATAAAGAAGCGCACGACTTCAGCATCAAATTTTTCAAGAACTTCGCGGATCGTGAAAAAGTTGCCGAGCGACTTCGACATCTTTTCACTGTCGATCTGCACGAAGCCGTTGTGCATCCAGTAGTTCACGAACTGCTTTCCGGTTGCGCCTTCGCTTTGCGCGATCTCGTTCTCGTGATGCGGGAACTGGAGATCCATGCCGCCACCGTGGATGTCGAACTGTTCGCCGAGCAACGTGCAGCCCATCGCGGAACATTCGATGTGCCAGCCGGGACGCCCGCGGCCCCACTTCGAGTTCCAGCCTGTGTCTTCCGGCTCGCCCGCCTTCGATTGCTTCCACAGCACGAAGTCGAGCGGATCTTCCTTGGCGTCGTTGGCCGTGACGCGCTCGCCCGCGCGCAAGTCTTCGATCGACTTGCCGGACAGCTTGCCGTAGTCGGTGAACTTGCGCACCGAGTAATTGACGTCGCCGTCTTTGGCCTGATATGCATAACCGTTGGCGTGCAACGCATCGATCATGCCGAGCATCTGCGGCACGAACTCGGTCGCGCGCGGCTCGATGTCCGCACGCGCGACGCCGAGCGCGTCCATGTCCTCATACATCGCCTCGATGAAACGCTGCGTGAGCGACTTGATCGATTCGTTGTTCTCCACCGCGCGGCGAATGATCTTGTCGTCGATGTCGGTGATGTTGCGGACGTAAGTCACCTTGTAGCCGGTCTCGCGCAGCCATCGCTGAACGATGTCGAACACCACGAACATGCGCGCGTGCCCGACGTGACAGTAGTCATACACGGTGATTCCGCAGACATACATGCGTACCTCGCCGGCGCGAAGCGGCGTGAAGGTTTGCTTGTCACGCGCGAGCGTGTTGTAGATGCGCAGCGAGTTCATAGAAGGCGAAGCATGGGCCGGAATCAACCGTGTGCCGGGCAGCGAGCGCCGTGAGCGATACGCGCGGGAGCGAAGAGACCCACACGCGAGCGCGAACACGACGGTCATGCGACCAGGACGGAGACGGCCACGAGTGGCGAAAGACAGTCTGGAGTCGGCGCGAGATGCTCGCCTGGAGATCCAGGCGCAAGACTCGTGCGCGGGACGTGCAGACCTTTTGTTAGAATGGGTCGGAGTATAACACCGGGACTTGAGCCTATGAAATCTCGAAGCGGCCGCGCGGCGGGCATGGCAAGCCGCGCTCCGGGCCGGGCCGAAAGCCTTGCCGGACACGACGCCGCATCGGGCATTTCCGCTCGTTCTCCCGTGCTCGCACGCCTTCGCGTGCTCGGGCGCTCGCCGTCCCTTTCGCCGCTTTCACGGCTTCTTTCGCCGCCTCATTCATTGACTCGATTCCAAGTGACTCATCGCCACGCGCGCACGCCTCTGCAACTCTCTTGCCGGCTCGTTTCCCGGACGCTCGCCATCGCGGCGCTCGGCTTCGCATGTGTCGGCATGTCCGGGGCCGCGCTCGCGCAGACCTCGACCGCAACTCGCGACGACACGCCGCAGATCGATTCGGCCATCGCGGGCAAGGACTGGAACGCCGCGCTAACACAACTCGATGCGCGCATCGCGAGCAATCCGCGCGACGTGCAGGCAAAGTTCAAGCGCGCCACCGTGCTCGCGCGCCTGAATCGCGACGACGAAGCCATCGCCGCCTTCACCGAGCTCACGCAAGCCTATCCAGAATTGCCGGAGCCGTACAACAACCTCGCCGCGCTCTACGCGAAGAAGGGCCGCTACGAGGATGCACGCGTCGCGCTCGAAACCGCGGTCAAGGCGAATCCAGGCTACGCGCTCGCCTATGACAACCTGGGCGATCTTTATCTTCGTCTCGCGAGCGAGTCGTACAAGCGCGCGCAATCGCTCGGCTCGAAGAGTCCGCTCACGCGCCAGCGCATCACGGCGATTCAGAACATCTACAACCCGCCGAAGAAGCGCGCGGGCGCGGCAGAAGGCGCATCGGGAACGGGCGCGGCAATTGCGCCAAGTCCGGCCGCGGACGAATGGGCGCCGGCATCCGGAGCCGCCTCGCAGACGATGCCCGGTCCCGACGATTACGCGCCGTTCGGCGGCCCGACGAGCCCGCTGCCGGCCACGCCATACGTCGCGCCGCAAGCGCAGCCATAAGCAGGCGCATTCGCGGCCGACTGTTTGCATTCACCACACGAGGATCGATCCTTCATGAAATTCCTGATGTTGGCGCTGTCGAGCGCTGCCCTGATCGCGACCACGCCTGCGTTAGCGCAGCCGAACGCGCAGGCCGCGCACCCCACCGTGCTCTTCAAGACCACGCAAGGCGACATCAAGGTCGAGCTGTATCCCGAGAAAGCGCCGAAGACGGTCGCGAACTTTCTCGACTACGTGAAGTCCGGTCAGTACAGCGGCACGATCTTTCATCGTGTGATTCCGGGCTTCATGATCCAGGGCGGCGGCTATAGCACGAGCTTCGCCGAGAAGCCGACGCGCGCGCCGATTCCGCTCGAAAGCAAGAACGGTCTGAAGAACGCCACCGGCACGCTCGCGATGGCGCGCACGAGCGATCCGAATTCGGCCACCGCGCAGTTCTTCATCAATACCGTCGATAATGCGGGTCTCGACTATCCGAGCCCGGACGGCAACGGCTACGCCGTGTTCGGCAAGGTCGTCGCGGGCATGGACGTCGTGAAGAAGATCGAAGGCAGCCCGACCACCACGCGCGGCCCTATGCAGGACGTGCCGCAAAAGCCGACCGTGATCGAGTCGGCCACCGTGGTCCCGCAGTAATCCGTAAGCGCCTGTCGCTGACCTGGCGCGCGCTGCGCCAGGGCTCAATCAAACACAATGGAGAGAACATCATCATGGTCGAACTGCATACGAACCACGGCGTCATCAAGATTGAACTGGACGCCGACAAGGCCCCGAAGACGGTCGAGAACTTCCTCAACTACGTGAAGAAGGGTCATTACGACAACACCGTGTTTCATCGCGTGATCGATGGCTTCATGATCCAGGGCGGCGGCTTCGAGCCGGGCATGAAGCAGAAGCCGACCGATGCGCCGATCGACAACGAAGCCAACAACGGCCTCAAGAACGAAAACGGCTCGATCGCGATGGCGCGCACGAACGACCCGCATTCGGCGACTGCACAGTTCTTCATCAACGTGAAGGACAACGACTTCCTGAACCACTCGTCGCCGACGCCGCAAGGCTGGGGCTACACCGTGTTCGGCAAGGTCGTCGAAGGCATGGACGTGGTCGAGAAGATCAAGAAGGTGAAGACCGGCTCGAAGGGCTTCCACCAGGACGTTCCGGTCGACGACGTGGTGATCGAGAAGGCCGTCGTGGTCTGATCACGGTCATTGCATGATCGATACGAAGACTTCATTCGATCGCGAAGCAGCGGGCACAGCGAAAAACGCGCGCCCGCTGTTTTTCATTGGCGATCTGCATCTCTCCGAAGCGATTCCGAAAACCGTTGCGGCCTTCGAGCATTTCATCGAGGTCACGGCGAACGACGCCGATTCGGTCTTCATCCTCGGCGACCTGTTCGAGTTCTGGATCGGCGACGACATTCTCGACGGCCCGCCAACCGACCCGCGCGCCAGCTTCGCGCGCCGCATGACGCGCCTCATGCATACGCTCTCGGAACGCGGCATCGGCCTATATGTGATGCACGGCAATCGCGATTTCCTGCTGGGCAAGCGCTTCATGAAAGATGCAGGCGCGCTGCCGCTGCCCGATCCGTTCGTCATCACCGCGTTCGGCAAGCGCATCGTGCTCGCCCACGGCGATGGCCTGTGCACCGCCGATCGCGCCTATCAAGGCTTTCGCTCGTTCGCGCGCAACAAGCTCGCGCAACGGCTCTTTCTGGCGTTGCCGCTCGACACGCGCCTGGGCATCGGCCAGCGCATGCGCTCGAAAAGCGAGGGCGCGCGCGTGACCACCGGCGTCAAGGCGAAGTACGACGTGACGAAGAAAGCGGTCGCGGAACTCTTCATCAATAGCCGCACGAACACGCTGATTCACGGCCACACGCATCGTCCGGCGATGCATCGCGAAGTCGCAGGCGTGCGCTGGGTTCTGCCCGACTGGGAACTCGACGCGGACCCGCCGCGCGGCGGCTATCTGCGCGTCGATGAAGAAGGCGTGCGCCCGCTGCCGCTTTAACTCGCGCGTTCGAGCGACGCGGCGCGCTCGTCCGCCGCCTTGCCATCCATCGACGTGCACAGGCGCTTGAGATCGACGAGCGCGGCGCCATCGACGGCGTTGAGCGCTTCCACGCGCGCGCCGAGCCGTTCGAGCGCCGCGACGATGTCGTCGATGCGCTGCGTCTGCGTCGACGCGTGATCGATCAGCCCGTGGATCGCGAGCGACACGGGATCGTCCGCGTTCGGCGTAATGCCGTAAGCGCAAAAGCCGCTCTTCGCGGTTTCATCGGATGGCTTCTTCGCGACGGCCGGCATCACGATGCGCGCCGGATTGCCCACCGCCGTACCGCCCGCCGGCACCGGCTTCACGACGACCGCATTCGAGCCGATCTTCGCATCGGCGCCGACCGTGAAGCCGCCGAGCACCTTCGCGCCCGCACCGACGATCACGCCGCGCCCGAGCGTCGGATGACGTTTCGCGCCGCGCGTGAGCGACGTGCCGCCGAGCGTCACGCCCTGATAGATCGTGCAGTCGTCGCCGATTTCGGCCGTCTCGCCGATCACGACGCCCATGCCGTGATCGATGAACACGCGCCGTCCGAGCGTCGCGCCCGGATGAATTTCGATGCCGGTGAGAAAGCGCGCGATCTGCGACACGAACCGCGCGAGCCAGCGCCACTGTCCGCGCCAGCACGCGTTCGCGATGCGATGCAGAGCGATCGCGTGCAGCCCCGGATAACAGGTGACGACTTCCCAGGCGCTGCGGGCGGCGGGATCGCGCTCGCGGATGGCGGCGATGTCTTCGCGAAGTCGGTCGAACATGGCGATGTCTCTGAAAGGGGGACGAGTGCTTTGCACGAATCGCGCAAAGCTTATCGGCGTTCGCCGTTTTTCGCCGATTGTAGGACGAGCGCGCGCAGTCTGCCCGATGCCCCCGACGCCAGCGCGGTCAGTCCTTTTTCGTCCGAAGGAGGATGTGCTTCGCGATGCCGCGCAAAATATTCACTTCTTCGCGCTCGAGCCCGGAACGCGCGAACATCCGCCGCACGCGCGACATCAGCTTCTTCGGATTGGCCGGATCGAGAAAATCGAGCGCGACGAGCGCGTCTTCGAGATGCGCGTACATGCCTTCGATTTCATCGCTCGATGCGCTCTGCCCCGCCGATTCCACCACGGCAAGCGGGCTCGCGGACGTCTGGAACGCGACGCGTAGTTCATACGCGAGCACCTGCACGGCCTGCGCGAGATTGAGCGAGCTGTAGGCGGGATTGGCCGGAATATGTGCGAGCGCGCTGCATCTTTCGACGTCCGCGTTGGAAAGCCCGGTGCGCTCGTTGCCGAACACGAGCGCGATATCGCCGTGGCGCACGAATTCATGCGCGCGTTCGGCGAGCGCGCGCGGCGGCATCTGCGGCGGCCCGTATTCGCGCATACGCGCGGTCAGCGCGACCGACCAGCGCACGCCGACGAGCGCATCGGCGAGCGTGTCGACGACATGCGCGGACGCGAGCACGTCGTCGGCGCCGGAGGCCATCGCGATGGCTTCGGGCTCGTTCTTGACGTCGGTCACGCGCGGCGCGACGAGGACGAGGCGCGCGAAGCCCATCGTCTTGAGCGCGCGGGCGGCCGCGCCGACATTGCCCGGATGACTCGGCTCGACCAGGATGAAGCGCGTCGACGTGAAGCCGCCGGCGGGCGCGGAAAGTTCGTTGGGTTCCAAGGCGCGGTTCGTGCTGAATTTTGAAGAAAGTGCGACCCGATATGTTAACGCGCTTTGGCCATGCGCCGGAACCGCGCGGCCACTTTCGGGTAAAATGGCGCCTTCGCGCGCGGCGAACGGTTCTTGCGTGGCTTCCAAAGAACCTTCGCGCGAACGCCCCGCTCTTATTCAATTCGTCTTTCGTCGACATAGTCGTTGTCGCCAATTTTCCCGTCCACACGAAGCTGCTGGGCGGTCAGAGGATTTCGCTCATGCATCCGATGCTCAATATCGCTGTCAAGGCCGCCCGCCGCGCCGGACAGATCATCAACCGCGCGTCGCTCGATCTGGATCGTCTCCAGGTCAGCAAGAAACAGCACAACGACTTCGTGACGGAAGTCGACAAGGCGTCCGAAGCCGCGATCATCGAGACGCTGCACACCGCCTATCCCGATCACTCGATCCTCGCCGAAGAATCCGGCGCGACGGATCGCGAGTCGGAGTTTCAGTGGATCATCGATCCGCTCGACGGCACCACCAACTTCATCCACGGCTTTCCGTACTACTGCGTGTCGATCGCGCTCGCGCACAAGGGCGTCGTGCAGCAGGCGGTCATCTACGATCCGACGCGCAACGACCTCTTCACCGCATCGCGCGGCCGCGGCGCGTATCTGAACGAGCGACGCATTCGCGTGGGCAAGCTCGACCGTCTGTCGGATGCGCTGATCGGCACCGGCTTCCCGTTCCGCGACGGCCAGGGTCTGAACGCCTATATGCGCCTCTTCAGCGAAATGACGCTGTCGTGCGCAGGGCTGCGCCGTCCGGGCGCGGCGGCGCTGGATCTCGCGAACGTCGCGGCCGGCCGTCTCGACGGCTTCTTCGAGCAAGGCATCCATCCGTGGGATGTGGCGGCGGGCAGCCTCATCGTGACCGAAGCGGGCGGACTCGTCGGCAACTACACCGGCGAATCGGATTTCCTGTTCAGAAACGAAATCGTCGCCGCCAATCCGAAGGTCTACGCGCAGATGGTCAAGATCCTCGACATGTACTCGCGCACGCGCCTGACCGGCGAATAAGCTGCATCGAAGGGGCGCGTCTTGCGCCCCTTTTGTTTGACCTCTTCCGCATCCCGGGCGCGCCGCCTGCTCTGCACCGAATGCAGGGCTCCGTTACAGTGCAAGCTTTGCCCTCGTTCCGGCAACGGCGATGCGCGCTTTCTTCCGCCCGCCCCGCTCTCACGCCGCGCGCCGCGCCCCACGTCATTCCCGCTCATGAAGAAAGGCTTCTATACGATCATCGCCGCGCAGTTCGTTTCGTCGCTCGCCGACAATGCGCTCCTGATCGCGGCGATCGCCATGCTCGCCGTCGTGCATTCCGCGCCGTGGGTCACGCCGCTGTTGCAGATCTTCTTCACGATTTCGTATGTTCTGCTCGCGCCATTCGTCGGCGCATTCGCCGATGCGATCCAGAAGCGCCACGTCATGTTCACGTCGAACGCGCTCAAGGCGGCCGGCTGCGCGATGATGATCGCGGGCGTGCATCCGATGATCGCGTATGGCGTCGTCGGCCTCGGCGCGGCGGCCTATTCGCCCGCGAAATACGGCATTCTCACCGAGCTCTTGCCGCCGCAAAAGCTGATCGCGGCGAACGCGTGGCTCGAATCGGCGACGGTCGGCTCGACGATTCTCGGCACCGTGATCGGCGGCGCGCTCGTGAGCCAGGTCGTCGGGCGCTGGGTCGAGCACGCGCATCTGCCGTTCGTGAGCAGCGCCGCGCACGCCGCGCTCTTCGCCGTGATGGTGATCTACGCGTCGGCGGCCGTCATCAACGTATTCATCCCCGATACCGGCGCGCGCTATCCGAATCTGCTGAACGAACCGACGAAGCTCGTCCACGATTTCTCGCGCTGCTTCATGGTGCTGTGGAAGGACAAGCTCGCGCAGATCGCGCTGTGGGTCACGACGCTGCTCTGGGGCGCGGCCGTCACGCTGCAATTGCTCGTGCTGAAATGGGCCGATGCGAACCTCGGCCTGTCGCTCTCCAAAGCCGCCGTGCTGCAGGGTGTGACGGGCGTGGGCATCGCGCTCGGCGCGGCGGCGGCGTCCGCGTGGATCGTGCTGCGCCAGTCGCTGAAAGTGCTGCCGGTCGGCGTGCTGATCGGCGCGGTCGCGGTCGCGATGGCGTTCTACAACAAGGACCTCTTTCCGGCCGGCGCGGGCGTGCATATCGGTCCGCTCTTCGCGCCGGCGTACATCCTGATGGCCTATCCGCTGATGATCGCGCTCGGCGGCCTGTCGGGCTTTTTCATCGTGCCGATGAACGCGATCCTGCAGCATCGCGGCGCGACGCTGCTGTCGGCCGGACATTCCATCGCGGTGCAGAACTTCAACCAGAATCTCGCCGTGCTCGCAATGCTCGGCGCTTACGCCTTGCTGTTGACGGAGAAGGTGCCGGTGCAGTGGATCATCGTCGTGTTCGGCGTCTTCGTGTGCCTGATGATGGCGCTGGCGATGCGCCGCCACACGCACAACGAGCGCGAAACCGATCTCGTCGCGCTCGTCGAGGAATGAACCTTGCTCCACGGTGAACGGTGTATTCTGGGTTCATGCCCCGGCGCCGGCTCACGAGGAAACCATGGGAGGAACGCCGGCGGCGGGGTCGGGTCGTAACGCCATGTACGGCCCGGCGCGGCCGATCGCGGGCATCCGCATGGCGCATCGCGGACGGACCCGGCGATATTCATTTCTCGGCAAACGTCAATAAAGGAGCATGGAAATGGGATTGTTCACACGTTCGACGCTCGACAGCAAGATCAATGGCGCAGCCGATGTCGGCCAGCGCGCGGTACGCGGTGCGAGCGACGCGGTCGATTCGGCGAGCAGCCAGTTGCGCAGCCTGCTCGATGATCTGGAAAGCTCGATCTCCGGCGCAAGGGACGTCGATGCCGACAAGCTGCGCAAGGAACTGCAATCGCGCCTCAAGACCGCCCGTTCGCAGATGAACGGCGCGGGCACGGCGCTCACCGGCAGACTGAACGACGCAGCCGGTTACGCCGACGAGTTCGTTCACGACAAGCCGTGGCACACGCTCGGCGCGGTGGCGGGTCTCGCATTGCTCGTCGGATATCTCGCCGGGCGCGCGTGACGCGCTCCGGCGTCATCGGAAGTCGCCGCCGGCACGGCATCGCGTCCGTGCCGGCGGCGGCGTTCGCGTGGGCAATGCATATCGACTAGACACATCTCGTTGGCCATTCGGCCGACTCGCCGTCATCTCGCGACAGGTTAAACTCCTGCTCTATCGGCTGAACGACGGCCGGCGCACGTCGCGCCCGGCCGTTTAGTCATTCTGGCCTTCAAAGCACGCAAGATGGGCACTCAAACGGCAACTCCCGACACCTCACCAGACACCGCCGCGCCGCTCGCGGACCTGTCGCAGCACACGCCGATGATGCAGCAGTATCTGCGCATCAAGGCGGAGCATCCCGGCACGCTCGTTTTCTACCGGATGGGCGATTTCTACGAGCTTTTCTTCGACGACGCCGAGAAAGCCGCGCGTCTGCTCGATCTCACGCTCACACAGCGCGGCGCATCGGGCGGCAATCCGATCAGGATGGCGGGCGTGCCGCATCACGCATGCGAACAATATCTCGCGAAGCTCGTGAAGCTGGGCGAATCGGTGGCGATCTGCGAGCAGATCGGCGATCCGGCGACATCTAAAGGTCCGGTCGAGCGCAAGGTCGTGCGCGTCGTCACACCGGGCACGCTCACCGACGCAGCCCTGCTCTCCGATAAGAGCGATGTCTATCTGCTGGCGCTCTGCCCCGCGCACAACCGTCGCGGCGTGGTGACGAGCGTCGGCCTCGCGTGGCTCAATCTCGCGAGCGGCGCATTGCGTCTCGCGGAAGTCGCGCCGAATCAGGTCAGCGCGGCGCTCGAGCGCATTCGTCCGGCGGAAACGCTCATCGCCGATTCGATCACCGACGTTCAGGCGTCGCTCGGCGTGACGCATCCCGGCGCGACCACGCGCGTGCCGGCGTGGCACTTCGACGTCGGCTCGGGCACGCAGCGCTTGCGAGAGCAACTCGATGTCGCGAGCCTCGACGGTTTCGGCGCGCAAACGCTCACCTGCGCGTGCGGTGCGGCCGGCGCGCTGCTGCTCTATGCCGCCGCCACGCAAGGCCAGCAGTTGCGCCACGTGCGCAGTCTGAAAGTCGAATACGAATCGGAGTACATCGGGCTCGATCCGGCCACGCGACGCAATCTCGAACTCACCGAAACACTGCGCGGCACCGAATCGCCGACGCTGTTCTCGCTGCTCGACACTTGCTGTACGACGATGGGCAGCCGCCTGTTGCGCCACTGGCTGCATCATCCGCCGCGCGATGCGTCGATCGCTCAGGCGCGCCAGCAGGCGATCGGCGCAGTGCTCGACGCGCCCACGAGCGGCGGCCTCGACACGCTGCGCGGCGCGCTACGCAAGATTTCGGACATCGAGCGCATCACGGGCCGTCTCGCGTTGCTGTCGGCGCGTCCGCGCGATCTGTCGAGCCTGCGCGATACCTTCGCCGCGCTGCCCGATCTGCGCGCCCTCGTCGCCGCAGTCGCCACGCATGCGCCGGCGCTCGAGCGCATCGACGCCGGGCTTGAACCGCCGCACGAATGTCTCGATCTGCTGACGAACGCCATCGCAGCGGAACCCGCCGCGCTGATTCGCGACGGCGGTGTGATCGCGCGCGGCTACGATCCCGATCTCGACGAATTGCGCGATATTTCGGAGAACTGCGATCAGTTCCTGATCGATCTCGAAGCGCGCGAGCGCACGCGCACCGGCATCGCGAATCTGCGTGTCGAGTACAACAAGGTGCACGGCTTCTATATCGAGGTCACGCGCGGGCAGACCGACAAGGTGCCCGACGACTATCGCCGCCGTCAGACGCTCAAGAACGCCGAGCGCTACATTACGCCCGAACTGAAGGCGTTCGAAGACAAGGCGCTTTCCGCGCAGGAACGCGCCCTCGCCCGCGAACGCGCGCTGTACGACGCGCTCTTGCAGAACCTGTTGCCCTTCATCGCGGATTGTCAGCGCGTCGCAAGCGCGCTCGCGGAACTCGATCTGCTGTGCGCGTTTGCCGAACGCGCCCGCGCGCTCGACTGGGTCGCACCGGAATTCAGCGCCGACGCGGGCATCGATATCGAACAGGGCCGGCATCCGGTCGTCGAGGCGCAGGTCGAGCAGTTCATCGCCAACGACTGTTGTCTCAGCCAGGACCGCAAGCTGTTGCTCATCACCGGCCCGAACATGGGCGGTAAATCGACCTTCATGCGTCAGACCGCGCTGATCGCGCTGATGGCGCACGTCGGCAGTTACGTGCCCGCGAAGCGCGCGCGTTTCGGCGCGCTGGATCGCATCTTCACGCGCATCGGCGCCGCCGACGATCTCGCGGGCGGACGTTCGACCTTCATGGTCGAGATGACGGAGGCAGCGGCGATTCTCAACGACGCTACCGCGTCGAGCCTTGTCTTGATGGATGAGATCGGACGCGGCACGTCGACCTTCGACGGCCTCGCGCTCGCATGGGCGATCGCGCGGCATCTGCTCACGCACAACGCCTGCTACACGCTCTTCGCCACGCATTACTTCGAGCTCACGCAGTTGCCCGCGGAATTTGCGCAGGCGGCCAACGTGCATCTGTCGGCGGTGGAGCACGATCACGGCATCGTGTTCCTGCACGCGGTGAGCGAAGGTCCGGCCAATCAGAGCTACGGTCTGCAGGTCGCGCAGCTCGCCGGCGTGCCAGGCGCCGTAATCCGCGCGGCGCGCAAGCATCTCGTCCATTTGGAGCAGCAGTCGATCAGCCAGCCCGCCGCGCAATTCGACCTGTTCGCGAGCCAGCCTTACACGCCTTATGAAGATGAAGCGCCAGCGAAGGAAGCGCCCGAACATCCGGTGATGGAAAAACTGCGCGCGCTCGATCCGAACGATCTGCGGCCGCGTGAGGCGCTCGATCTGCTCTACGAACTGCATGAACTGGCGAAGCTTGCGCCGGATGCCTCGCGTTGAGCGTGACACTTCGCGCGTTGGGCGTGCCGCGACACGTTTGACGCGCGTCATGGCGATCGGCGCCGCACTCGCGTGCGGCACGATCGCGCAGGCGCGCGCCGAGGGCAGCGCGCCGCTCGGCTTCGCGGTTCTGTCCGGCGCCATTTCCCGCCCCGCCGACGAAGCGCCCGTGCGCCGCATGCTCGACGCGATCGGGCGCGACCCCAACATCGCGTTCATCGTCTACGACGGCAATTTGAAGGACGGCGCCGAACCGTGCCGCGACAGCGTCTATCAGTCGCGGCACGATCTGCTCGACGCGTCGCGCACGCCGCTCGTGCTGCTGCTCGGCCAGCACGACTGGGCGGATTGCGGACTCGCGCATGCGGGTGCCTACGATCCGGTCGAGCGGCTCGACTTCGTGCGCCAGCTCTTTTTCGCCGATGCCGGGTCGCTCGGGCAGAACCCGCTTACGCTCTCGCGCGAAAGCGATGTCGCGCGCTTTCGGACCTTCCGGGAAATCGTGCGCTGGCAGGCGCAAGGCGTCGCGTTCATCGGGCTGAATGCACCGAGTCCGAACAATCACTATCTGACCGCGGGCGGGCGCAACGGCGAGTTCGAGGATCGCGCCGTCGCGACAACATTCTGGCTCGAACACGCGGCGGAATCGGCGCGACGTTCCGAGATGCGCGCGCTCGTCATCCTGTTGCAGGGCGATCCCGATTTTTCGCGCTACGAACGGCGCGAGCGCTTCGCGTGGCTGCGCTTCTCGCGCACGAACCAGCCGCGCGATGGCTTTCTGGAATTGAAACGCAGCCTCGTGAAAGCGGCCGAAAGTTTTCGCGGGCCCGTGATCGTGATTCACGGCACGGATGCGCCCGAGCCGAACGGCTTTCACATCGATCAACCTTTGCGCAACGACAAGGGCTTGATCGTTACGAATCTCACGCGCGTCGCGATTGCGTTCAAGAAGCCGCAATCGCAATGGCTCGAAGTGCAGAGCGATGCGCAGTGGCATCCGCCGTTTCGTCTGCGCGTGCGCGATGTGAATGTGAATGTGAAGGACACGCGCACGCGTGAACCGGTGGCGCCACCAGAGACGCCAGCTGCATCCTACCCGGCTCCTTACCCCGCGCCCTACCCCGCGCCTCAGCCGACGATGCCCGCATCAGCGCCGCCCGCGTTGCCGCGTAACGACCTGCCCGAGTCGCTGCCGGCGCCGCCGTCGATGCCCCTGCCGGCATCCGACCTGCCGCCGATCCTCACGCCGCCGCAGTCGTTGCCGCCGATCTATCCCGTGCCCGCGTCGGGCGTGCAGAACGGGACCGGCGCGACGAACGGGCAATAAAAAAGCGCAGCCGTAGCTGCGCTTTCTTCGCCGGCCGACGCGCTCAGTGCAGCGTCGGACCTGCGTCCTTGGGCGGTGCGTCGTCATCGTCTTCGTCGTCATCGACGACATGCAGGCCGTCCGCGCCGTGCGCGTGCTGATGTTCGATTTCGTCGTCCGTCGCCGTGCGCACTTCCTGCACCGACAGCGCGAAACGCAGCGCCATGCCGGCGAGCGGATGATTGCCGTCGAGCACCACTTTGTCTTCGGCGACGTCGGTCACGGTGTAGATGAGCGAGTCGATATCGTCATCGCCGTCTTCGGGCGTGCCTTCGAACTGCATGCCGACTTCCAGCGGCTCCGGAAAACGGCTGCGCTCTTCGACCTTCACGAGCTCGGGATCGTACTCGCCGAATGCATCCTGCGGCTCGAGTTGAATGAGCGTTTCATAGCCCGCCTCGTGACCGTCGAGCGCTTCCTCGATCTTGGGGAACGTGCCATCATAGCCGCCGTGCAGATAGACCATCGGCTCGTCGCTCTCCTCGATCAGATTGCCTTGCGCATCCGATAGCTTGTAAGCGACCGAAACGACAGTGTCTTTCGCAATTTTCATTGGATCCTCCAAGATACAAGCCTCGATTATACGATGCCCAAGCGGCCCTCATACGCAACACCGTCCCCCGTTTCCGGCCTTCCCGAGCATGCCCGCGCGCCTTTGCCGGACGAACTCACACCGCTGTTGGGCAACCGTACGCCGCGACAGTTCATGCGGCGTTACTGGCAGAAGAAACCGCTCTTGATCCGGCAGGCGATTCCCGATATCGCGGCGCCGCTCGCACGCGACGAACTGTTCGAACTTGCCGATCTCGACGACGTCGAGGCACGGCTCATCACGCATTTTCGCAATGCGTGGAATCTGGAGCACGGACCGTTCGCGCCCGACGAATTGCCATCGGTCAAAAAGCGTGAATGGACGCTGCTCGTGCAAGGCGTGAACCTGCATCACGACCGCGCACACGCGCTGATGAACCGGTTCCGCTTCATTCCGGACGCGCGCCTCGACGATCTGATGATCTCCTATGCGACCGATGGCGGCGGCGTCGGACCGCACTTCGACTCTTACGACGTGTTCTTGCTTCAGGTCCATGGCAAGCGGCGCTGGCGAATCGGCGCGCAGCGCGACCTTTCGCTAAAACCCGGACTGCCGTTGAAAGTTTTACAGCACTTCGAGCCCGAGGAAGAATGGGTGCTGGAGCCGGGCGACATGCTTTATCTGCCGCCGCATATCGCACACGACGGCATCGCCGAGGGCGAATGCATGACGGCATCGATAGGCTTTCGCGCGCCCTCGTCGCACGAGCTCACGGCTCAGTTCCTCTATCACCTCGCCGAGCGCGCCGGTGAAGCATCGGAGGGTGCTCGCGGCAACGCGCGGTATCGCGATCCGGCGCAGGAGCCGGTGTCGAATCCAGCGGCGCTGCCCGCGCTCCTGGTCGACCGCGTTGGCGCGATACTTGCGAACGTGAACTGGAACGAAAAGGACATCGCGGAGTTTCTGGGTACTTATCTGAGCGAGCCGAAAGCGAACGTCGTGTTCGATGCACCCGACCGTGCGCTGAATGAGCAAAAATTTGTAGAACGAGCGAAAAAGACAGGCGTCAGGCTGGATAGAAAGACCATTTTGCTCTACAACGCCCGTTCTTATTTCGTAAATGGCGAAGCGGAAGTCTTGTCGTCGAAGCTGAAAAAGTGGCTCCCTGAATTGGCCGATACTCGGTCTCTGAAGGCGAAACGCTTTGTAACACTTACAGACGAATCGACAATGACAGCGCTGCTACACGAATGGTATCGTGCGGGCTGGATTCTTTTGGGCGCTTTGCCTTGACGGGCGTGCCTTTACAGGATTTCACGGAATACAGCAGATGCTAGAAATTTGCTGTTCCGCAATATGAAAATTTGTATGAGAAAGACAACGTATCGTCCCCTGATTTATCGACGGTCGTTACGAAAGTGCCTATAATTTCCGGCCAAGCCGTAGGAAGTCTCACATAAAAAAGAATTGTGAGTCTCCACAGCGGCCCAGGTCGGTGTTGGAGCACACATTACCGGTACTTTGCGCTGTTGCTTACCTTTAACCATAAAAGGACGTGATCATGAAGAAATCCCTCCTCGTAGCATCCCTGTTGGCTGCTGTTGCTCTGGCTGCATGCAACAAGTCTAGCGAAACGGCTGCTCCGAGCGCTGCAAGCGATACGTCGGCTGCTTCGGCTCCGGCTGCTGCTGCTTCGGACGCAAACGCTGCTGCATCGAGCGCTTCGGCCGCTGCAAGCGACGCAGCTTCGGCTGCTGGCGCAGCTTCGGACGCTGCCGCTTCGGCTGCCGCTCCGGCATCGGGCGCAAGCCAGTAAGGCTAGCGCTACGCCGCAGGCCGCTTCATGCGGTCTGCCAACGAAAAAACCGGCCCTTGGGCCGGTTTTTTTGTATCTGCTTTTGTATCTGCTTGCTGCGTCGGTCGGCGCGCAAGGCGTCTTCGATTCAGAGCGTGAGCCAGTCGAAGCCTTCCGCCTGAGTCGCGACGACGACGTCCACCGCACTCGCGCCCAACACGGACGCAAGCGCCGCCTGCGCGAGGTGCGGCAGATTGTTTTGCTGACTCAGATGCGCGGCCACGAGATGGCGCAGCTTGGAGCGATCCAGCGACGCGAGAATGGCCGCCGCCGCTTCGTTATTCAGGTGTCCATGCGTGCCGCCGATACGCGCCTTGAGCATCGGCGGATAGCGGCTCGCGGCAAGCATCTCGACATCGTGATTGGATTCGAGCACGAGCGCGTCGCAGCCGCTCAGCACGCTCGTGATATGCGGCGTCGACACGCCGACATCCGTCAACACGCCGAGCCGGCTCGCGCCGTCGGAGAACACATATTGCAGCGGCTCACGCGCATCGTGAGGCACGGTGTACGGCAGCACGCTCAGATCGCCGATGGCGACGCTTTCATCGCCCCATAGCACGTTCAATTCGACCTTGGCTTCATCGGCGCCGATGGCGCGCGCCGTGCCCCAGCTCATGTACAGCGGAATCGACCAGCGGCGCGCCAGCGTCAGCGCGCTGCCGATATGGTCCGTGTGCTCGTGCGTGATGACGATGGCGTCGAGATCTTCGGCACGGCAGTTCAGACGCGCGAGACGGCGCTCGACCTCCTTGCCGGAGAATCCGCAATCGAGCAGCACGCGCGTCGTCGTCGTACCGCTCGATGCCTCGACGAGCAATGCATTGCCCTCGCTGCCGCTGCCGAGACTGGCGAATCTCACGATGTCTTCACTTCAGGATGTCGTTAGTTCAACTGCGCGTGCAGCAAGGAAACGATGCGCTGCGCATCGGACGACGTGTCCGGCTGGCCGTTCGCATCGACGACGCCGACTTGCGTGACCGAGTCGGCCTTCGGCCTCACGTTGACGAGGAACTGGCGCGTCGGCTTCGGCGTGTTGCTCGAGAAGAACTTGCCGAAGAGGCCATCCTTCTTCAGCTCCGCCATGGAGTCCGAAAAATGGACGTAATAGATGCCCTTGTCGCGATCGCGATTGTCGACCGTGAAGTTGGTGCGATCGAGCGCGAGGCCCACACGCAGCCAGGCGCGATCGAACGGCTCGGCGAGATCGAGCGTGGAGCCGCCCGCGCTCGGGTCGACCGCGACCTTCGCGCCGATCGGACGCGCTTGCGCCATCAACTGCTGCGACTGCTTTTCCGTCAGGCCGAACTTCTGCATCAGCTTCGTGAGCACCGCGGCTTCGAGCTGCGGATTACGCGGACGCGCCTCCCAGCGCGACGACGTCTTGTCCTGCCCCGTCAGCACTTCTTCCATCGCGCTGTGCGTGACGGAGATGTCGGTCGAGCCATCGGATGCGCGATCGACCTGCGTGCGGAACATGTCGCGCGTACCCGACGAGTACGCGAAGTCGAGCAGCTTGCCCACGCTGTTCCTGAACCAGTCGTTCGGAATGTTCGCGCGGTTTTCGGCCCAGTCCGTCGCCATGATGCCCGTCTGCGGGGCATCGGTCTTGAGCGTGAAGCCGTTCTCTTCCCAGAACTCCTTCAGCGGTCCCCAGACCTGGTCCGGCGAACGGCCATCGACGACGAGCCAGCGGTGATCGCCATCGCTTTCGATGTGCATGCCGAACGGATCCTGCGCGTTCGGCACGCCGAGCGTCGCGTTGCCGGCCGGCGTGACCGCTCGCTCCGCGGCGCCGCCGAGCGAGTTGATCTTGGGCGGCGCGGCATAACGCTGGCTGATGTCGGCCGTGGTCAGGTCGGACGGAACGGCCAGCGAGGGTGCGGTTTCAGCAGCCTTGTAGTTGACGCGATCCGGCGCGAGCCAGTCGTTGAGCGTGTCGCAACCCGCGAGCGCGAAGACCGCACCGGCGCCGAGCGACAGCACGCCCAGGCGTTTGGCACGAGTAAGAAGAGCGGAACGTTTCATGAGGTCCTTCTTTGCTGCTGATGCGCATTGCCTCGCGCCGAACCCGCTCTAGGCGAGCGGCTCAGCGAGGCCAATGTCGAGGCCAATGAGCGGCGGTTGATGACTGAAGGTGTGGTTCATTTCGATCACGTGCGGCGGCGCGGCTTTCGATTCCTTGTGACTCGGCGCGCCGCCCCATGCGATCAGGCGAGGAGCCCGGCGTCGCGCAACGCGCCACGCACCACGTCGTGATAGCGCGCGTCGAGCGGCGTGAGCGGCAGCCGGATGCCGCCTTCCATGCGGCCGAGCGCCTGCAGCGCCCACTTGGCCGGAATCGGATTCGATTCGCAGAAGAGTTGCTTGTGCAGCGACAGCAGCTTCAGATGGATGCGGCGCGCGGTGATCGCATCGCCTTCGATCGCGGCGCGGCAGAGCTGGCTCATTTCCTTCGGCGCGACGTTGGCCGTCACCGAGATGTTGCCGTGTCCGCCGAGCAGCATGAGCGCGATCGCCGTGGGATCGTCGCCGCTGAAGATGCTGAAATGCGCCGGCGCGTGCTTGATCAGATGCGCAGCGCGATCGATGTTGCCCGTCGCTTCCTTGACGCCGATGATGCCCGGCACGTCCGCGAGGCGCAGGATCGTTTCGTTGCTCATGTCGGCAACGGTGCGGCCCGGCACGTTGTAGAGCAGCACCGGCAGATCGACGGCTTCGGCGATCGCCTTGAAATGGCGATACATGCCTTCCTGCGTCGGCTTGTTGTAATACGGAACGACTTGCAGCGTGGCGTCGGCGCCGACCTTTTTGGCCTGCTTCGAGAGCTCGATGGCTTCGGCGGTCGAATTGCCGCCCGCGCCCGCGATGATCGGAAAGCGCTTGGCCGTGTGCTCGACGGCCGTCTGGATCATCAGGATGTGTTCTTCGACCGACAAAGTGGCCGACTCGCCACTGGTGCCGACCACGACGAGTCCGTTCGAGCCTTGTTCGACGTGCCAGTCGATCAGTTTTCGAAACGCCGGCAGATCGAGACTACCGTCCTCGTGCATCGGTGTGACGATGGCAGGGATACTGCCGCGGATCTGGATGCCGCCGTGTGTTCCGTTTGTCATGAAACTCTATGAATTTAATCGTGAATTTAATCGCAAAAAGCGATATTACGCGATTGTAGCGGATTAGCCGCCGAGCGCGTAACGTGGCGGACCCGGGGGTATGTTACTAATCGTGAGTGGGTTTTCCGCTGACTGCGGTGCGCGAACCGCACAGATTCGCTGCACGTAGGCAGGGCGCGGGTCATCGACGAACCCGTCTTCGTAGCCGATCACGCGCAGTCGCCCTAGCACCGCTTCGAGCAGTTCGCCGGGTTCGAGCAGAAACGCCGGATTCGACGGCTTGCCGATACTGCCGTTGCCCACCGCGAACGTTTCGTAGATCAGCACGCCGCCGGGTGCGAGCGCGTCGATGAAGTGCCCGAACAGCGGCCGATGCAGATAGTTGGTGACGACGACGGCATCGAACTTTCGATCGTCCGAAAGCGGCCACGGCGCGCCGTTTTCCAGATCGGCGGCAAGCGTTTCGATGCCTTCGAGCGCCGCCATCGACGCGAGCGCGTCCGCGTCACGATCGACCGCCAGCACGGAAAAACCGCGCGCCGCGAACCAGCGCGCGTGGCGCCCGCTGCCCGCGGCGACGTCGAGGACCGCGCCGCCGGGCGCGACGAGATGCGCCCAGCGCGCGACCCACGGACTGATCGCACTGTCCATCAGTTGTAAGACAGCCCCATGGCCTCGCGCACGTCGCGCATCGTTTCGGTCGCGAACTTGCGCGCCTTGTCGCAGCCGTCCGCGACGATCGCGCGCAACAGCGACGGATCGTCCATGTACTTCTGCGCGCGTTCCAGCATCGGCTGCTGCTCGCGCAGGATGCCTTCGATCACCGGCTGCTTGCACTCCAGGCAGCCGATGCCCGCGCTGCGGCAGCCCTTCTGCACCCATTCGTGCGTGTTTTCGTCGGTGTAGACCTGATGCAGTTGCCACACCGGACACTTGTCGGGATCGCCCGGATCGGTGCGGCGCACGCGCGCCGGGTCGGTCGGCATCTTGCGGACTTTCTGCTCGATGGTCGCCGCGTCCTCACGCAAGCCGATGGTGTTGCCGTACGACTTCGACATCTTCTGGCCGTCGAGGCCCGGCATGCGCGACGCTTCGGTCAGGAGAACCTGCGGCTCGACCAGAATGATCTTGCGCGCGCCTTCGAGATAGCCGAACAGACGCTCGCGATCGCTCATCGACAGGCTTTGCGATTCCTGCAGCATCGCGCGCGCTTGTTCGAGCGCTTCGTCGTCGCCTTCCTGCTGATACGCGACGCGCAGCTCGTGATACAGCTTCGAGCGCTTGCCGCCGAGTTTCTTGGCCGCTTCGAGCGCCTTCTCCTCGAAATCCGGCTCCTTGCCATAGAGATAGTTGAAGCGGCGCGCGATCTCGCGCGTCATTTCCACGTGCGGCACCTGATCCTCGCCCACCGGCACGAGCGACGCGCGATACAGCAGGATGTCCGCCGCCATCAGCACCGGATAGCCGAGGAAGCCGTACGTCGACAGATCCTTTTCGCGCAGCTTTTCGATCTGCTCCTTGTAGGTCGGCACGCGTTCGAGCCAGCCGAGCGGCGTGCCCATGCCGAGCAGCAGCGAAAGTTCGGCGTGCTCGGGCACGCGGCTCTGGATGAAGAGCGTCGCCTGTGCCGGGTCGATGCCGGACGCCAGCCAGTCGATGAGCACTTCCCAGACGTTTTTCTCGATGACCTCGGGCGTCTCGTAGTGCGTCGTGAGCGCGTGCCAGTCGACCACTGCGAAGAAGCACGGATATTCGGACTGCAGCCGCACCCAGTTTTTCAGCACGCCGTGATAGTGGCCGAGGTGCAGCGACCCGGTGGGCCGCATGCCGGAGAAGATACGGTCAGGGAACATGATGTTATGGGAATAGTGAAGCGAGGGGATTCAAGATGGCCGACACCGCCGTATAGCCGACGTTCACGAGCGGCCCGAGCCAGAAGCGCGTCAGCACGCCGGTCACGACGAGCGCCATCACGATGAAGAAGCCGTACGGCTCGAGCTTCGAAAACGCGATGGACGCGCGGACCGGCAGAAGCGCCATGACGACACGGCCGCCGTCGAGCGGCGGCAACGGAAAGAGATTGAGCACGCCGAGCACGAGATTCACGCTGATGCCCGCCTGAGCCATGCCCGTGAAGAACGGCTCGTCGATGTGAAAGGCCCGCAGCAGCACGAAGATCACGCCCCAGACGATCGCCTGGGCGAAGTTGCTGCCCGGCCCGGCCGCCGCGACCCACAGGCTGCCCCAGCGCGGATTGCGCAGGTTGCCGAACGCCACGGGCACGGGCTTCGCATAGCCGAACATGAACGCACCGCTCGTCACGAAGTAAAGGACGATCGGAATGACGATCGTGCCGATCGGGTCGATGTGGCGCATCGGGTTCATCGAAACGCGGCCGAGAACGTAGGCCGTGTTGTCGCCGAGCAGTCGCGCGGCGTAGCCATGCGCGGCCTCGTGCAGCGTGATCGCGAAAATCACGGGGAGCGCGTAGACCGCGATGGTCTGTATCAGGGAAGCATCCATAGGGCGGTATTGTAACAAGCAGGCAGGTTGGATCAGACACGCACGGCGGCGCCGGGCGCGCACTATTTCGCCCATGGTGTGAGCAAACGCTTAATCGGGTCGTATGCCCGTGTGCGCTACTGCGCGGCGCTTACGCCGTGAGCCCGAACGGTTCGAGACTGCCTCTCCCCGCGCGCACGAGCACTGGCTCCCCCGAAGAAAGATCGATCACCGTGGACGGCTCCGCCGGACACGCGCCGGCATCGATCACGAGTTCGATCTGTTTTTCGAGGCGTTCGCGGATTTCCTCGGCGTCGTTGAGCGGCTCGGTGTCGGGCGGCAGGATCAGCGTCGATGCAAGCAGCGGTTCGCCGAGCGCCTCCAGCAACGCGAGCGTGATCGCGTGATCGGGCACGCGCAGCCCGATCGTCTTGCGCGACGGATGCGAAAGCCGCCGCGGCACTTCCTTGGTCGCCTGCAGCACGAAAACGTAAGGCCCAGGCGTCACCGACTTGATCAGCCGATACTGCTGGTTGTCGACCATGGCGAAATTGGACAGCTCGGAGAGGTCGCGCACGAGCAGGGAGAGCAACTGCTTGTCGTCGATGCCGCGCACGCGTCGCAATCGCTCGACCGCGTCCTTGTCGTCGAGATGGCAGCCGAGCGCGTAGCTCGAATCGGTCGGCAACGCGACGAGACCGCCGTCCTTGATGATCTGCACGGCCTGATTGATGAGCCGCGGCTGCGGATTATCCGGATGAATGCGAAAGAATTGAGACATGGCGACGCCTTATTGTTTCGATCGTTATCGCGATGGGCCGAGCGGCGCGCGACTTCTTGTCTCGCGCGCGAGCGCGCCCTGCGCGATGCGCGTGCGGAAAATCACAGGTGATGCAAAGACCGTGCGCGCGAGCAGAAAGACGCGCGCCGCGGGAACGCTAAAGCCAGCGCTCCCAGACAGGCGTGAGATCGTCGGGCAACGGCGGAAGCAGGCCGAGATCGACGCGCCCTTCGCCCGCGCCGTGGAAGTCCGAGCCGCGCGATGCCTCGAACCCATAGCGGCGCGCGACATCGGCGTATTCGCGGTACTGGTCGGGCGTATGGCTGCCCGTCACGACTTCGATGGCCCGGCCGCCGAGCTCGATGAATTCATCGAAGAGCGCGGCGAATTCGACCGGCGTGAAATCGTAGCGGCCCGGATGCGCGATGATCGGCTCGCCGCCCGCATCCTTGATCCATTTCACGGCGTCCGCGAGCTTCGCCCAGCAATGCCCGACGAAACCCGGCTTGCCGTCGCCGAGATAGCGCGCGAACACATCCGACGTGGACTGCGCATACCCCGCCTCCACCAGATACCGCGCGAAGTGCGTGCGCGAGATCATGTCGGGATCGTCGGTGAAGCGCAGCGCGCCTTCGTAGCAATCCGGAATGCCGACCGCCGCGAGCGCCTCGCCGATCGCCACGCCGCGCGCCGCGCGCCCGTTGCGCGTCGATTCGAGCCCCTTGCGCAGCGCATCGTTATGCGGATCGACGTTCATGCCGACGATATGCACCGTGCGCGAAGCCCACGTCACCGAAATCTCGACGCCGGGCAGATAGCGCATGCCGAACGCCTCGGCGGCCTTCTTCGCTTCGTCCTGCCCGCCGAGCTGATCGTGATCCGTCAGCGACCATAGCGTGACGCCGTTCGCGTGTGCGCGCGCGGCGACATCGGCGGGCGCAAACTGTCCGTCGGACACGGTGGAATGGCAATGCAGATCGGCGTTCATCGTCGTTTATCGGGCTTCACTCACATTCTAACTGTATCGGCGCGACAAGCCGATTATGTAGTTCCTTCGTTCCGTGCTGCGCCGCTCACGCGCAGAACGATTCGACGAGCGCCGCGACGCGCTCCGGCTGATCGTGATGGATCATGTGACCGGCCTCGTCGACGATTTCCTCGCGCCAGTCGGGAAACGCCTGAAAGCGCGTCTTGAATTCGGCGATGGGCGTCTCGCCCGCGAAAGCCGCGAGCGTCGGCGAATCCTTCGCCTCGACGTGCAGCACGGGCGCCGCCACGCGCGCCCACGCCGCGCTCACCTCGTCGAGCCGATACAGCGTCGGTCCGCGCAATTTGTGCGCCGGATCGGCAAGCAGATGGAAGCGCCCATCCGCTTCCTCGCGGGACCAGTGTTGCGCGAGATAGCGCGCACGCGCGAGCGGCAGACGCGGATTCGTGCGGATCAGCCGGTCGGCGACTTCGTCGAGGCTCGCGTAGCTGCGCAGCGCGGGCGGCGCGCGCAGATCGTCGAGCCATTGCGAAATGCGCCCCGGCGATTGCGACGCGCGCGCCGCCGGCAATCCGAAGCCTTCGAGATCGACCACGCGGCGCACGCGCGCGGGCCGCACGCCCGCGTACAGCAGCGCGACGTTCGCGCCCATGCTGTGGCCGACGATGTTCACCTGACCGCCCGGCGCGTAATGGTCGAACAGCACGTCGAGATCGGAGAGATAGTCGGGAAAGTAGTAATGGCCGCCGCCCTTCTGCGCGACCGGCCAGTCGGAGAGCCCGAAGCCGCGCGCATCGGGCGCGAGCACTTGCCAGTCGCCCGCGAGTGCATCGACGACGAACTGGAACGACGCGCCGATATCCATCCAGCCGTGCAGCATGAAGAGCATCGGGGCGTCGGGCGAGCCCCAGCGGCGTACGTGCAGGCGCACGCCGCGCGCGTCGACGAATTCGGAGCGCGAATCTTTCATGGTGTCGTCTCGAAGTAAAAAAGGATGATCGTTCGATTATAGCGACGAAGAACCTGCCCTACTTCGCATCGTCCAAGCCGGCGAGTGCGCGCAGTTCGGCTTCGTCGAAACCGGCGTCGCGGCGCGCTTCGAAATTGAACGGGCCGCGCAGCTTCGGCGCGCGATATTGCGCGGCGAGGCGTTCGTAAGTCGTGTGCGGGTCCAGATTTCGCGCGTCGCACAGAAATCGGAACCAGCGATTGCCGATCAACACATGGCCGACTTCATCGCGCAGGATGACGTCGAGGATCGCCGCGGACGGGTGATCGCCCGCCTGCGCGAGACGCTTTCTGATCGGCGGCGACGCGTCGAGCCCGCGCGCCTCCAGTGTCCGCGGCACGAGCGCCATGCGCGCCAGCACATCGCCGCGCGTGCGTTGCGCCATGTCCCACAGCCCATCGTGCGCCGGGAAGTCGCCGTAAGCGTGGCCGAAATCGGCGAGGCGCGCGCTCAGCAGCGAAAAGTGATGCGCCTCCTCCGCCGCCACCCTCAACCAGTCGAGATAAAAATCCTGCGGCATCGACGGAAATCGCCAGACGGCATCGAGCGCGAGATTGATCGCGTTGAATTCGATGTGCGCGAGCGCGTGCAACAGCACGGCACGCCCCGCATCCGACTGCATGCTGCGACGCTTCAGCGACGATGGCTCCACGAGCGCCGGACGCTCGGGCCGGCCAGGCAGATCGCCGGGTTCCGCGAACTCGGCTCGTGGATCGATCCGCGACGGCTGGGCGCGCGCCGCATCGAGAAGTGCGCGGGCGCGCGCGGCTTTCGTCGCGGGATCGCGCTCGCGCAGGACCGCGAGCGCTGCGCGGCGGGCGCAGTCATCGGCTTCCGGGGAAATGACAAGGTCGTGCATCGGACTGTCTCGAAAACGGGCGTCGAACACTGCGTTCCAGCGGACGCTTACGGCAAACAGCTAAAATGGTAATCCCGGCGGACGCCTCAAAACGCGCAACAATGCGCGTGCGCCGCCTCACCGGCAGGCGCGCATTGTAGTCCCACCTTCACGACATCACGCCTCAGGAGACAATGTGGCCATCTACAAACTCGGCGACGACGCCCCGACCATCCACGAAAGCGTGTTTCTCGCGGACACCGCGACCATCATCGGCCGGGTGACGCTCGAGGAAAACGCGAGTGTCTGGCCCGGCGCGGCGCTGCGCGGCGACAACGAGCCGATCGTCGTCGGACGCGGCAGCAACGTGCAGGAAGGCGCGGTACTCCACGCCGATCCGGGTTTTCCTCTGACGATCGAGAGCGATGTCACCGTCGGCCATCAGGCAATGCTGCACGGCTGCACGATCAAAGAAGGCTCGCTGATCGGAATCCAGGCGGTGGTCTTGAATGGCGCGGTGATCGGCCGCAACTGTCTGGTTGGCGCGGGCGCCGTCGTCACCGAAGGCAAGGTGTTTCCGGACAATACGCTGATTCTCGGCGCGCCCGCCAAGGCAGTGCGGGAAATCGGCGAGGCGGATATCGCCCGCATGCGTGCGGCCACGGCGAGTTATGCCGACCGTCGCGAATATTACAAGGCGCACCTCGTGCGTATCGGCTGAACGGACGCCGCACGAGACGGCGCAGCAGCCTCAACACCCAAGGAAGAGTTGTGAACGACCAGTTGCAGAAATTCATGTTCAACGCGGCGCCGGTGCGCGGCGAGATCGTCTCGTTGCGTCATACGTGGCAGGAAGTGCTCGCGCGCCGCTCGTATCCCGTGGCCGTGCGCAACGTGCTCGGCGAAATGATGGCCGCATGCGCGCTGCTGTCCGCGAACCTCAAGTTCGACGGCACGCTCATCATGCAGATCTACGGCGACGGCCCCGTGAAGATGCTGGTCGTGCAGTGCAATTCCAACCTGTCGCTGCGCGCCACGGCGAAGCTGGCCGATGGCGGCGAGAGCGAGCTCGACAGCGAAATGTCGCTGCCGGACCTGCTGAACCGTCACGGGCGCGGCCGCTGCGTCATCACGCTCGATCCCTCCGACAAAAAGCCGGGGCAGCAACCGTATCAGGGCATCGTGCCGCTGTCGGACGAGCATGGCGCGCTCAAGTCGATGGCCGAAGTGCTCGAGCACTACATGCATCACTCCGAGCAGCTCGACACACGCTTGTGGCTCGCCGCCGATACCGACCGCGCCGTCGGCCTGCTGCTGCAGAAGCTGCCGGGCGATGGCGGCATCGTTCCGCATCCGGGCGAGCACGACGCCGATACGTGGCAGCGCGTCTGCCATCTCGGCAGCACGCTTTCGAACGACGAATTGCTGAAGGAAGAGCCGGATACCGTGTTCAAGCGCCTTTTCTGGCAAGAAAACGTCCAGCACTTCGAGCCGGCAGCGGCGCGCTTCCAGTGCACATGTTCGCGCGAGAAGGTCGGCGGCATGCTGAAGATGCTCGGCCGCGAGGAAGTCGACAGCGTGATCGTGGAGCGCGGCAATGTCGAAGTGCATTGCGAGTTCTGCAACCAGCGCTATGACTTCGACTCCGTCGACGTTGCGCAACTTTTTGTCGCAAACGAACTCTCACAAGGTGTGAGCCCGGCGTCGGACCGGCGCCACTGAAACGCCGCGCAAGCCTTGTCCAGTCGAGGTTTCGCCACGCGCGCCGGTGGCGCTCGAAGCACGGCGCGCCGCTTGCGGCCTGCTTTCGGCCCGGCTCTCACGACAGATTCCGCAAGCTATGATGGGACTCCTGCACAGATGTCCGGCCCGCTGGAGGTCGCAAAATGAAAACCGCAACGCTCAACTGGAAATTGCTGCCGTGTCTGGCCGGGGTCGCGCTCGTCGCCGGCTGCATGATGGATCCGCCCGGCCCGTCGCCGATCTATAGCCGCTTGCCCGACACATCGCCTGCGCCGCAACAGACGCTCACGCCGCAGCAGGAGATGGACCGCTACAACGCCATCGACAAGCAGGCGCTCAACGAATCGCAGCAGGCAGCCGCGGCTGGCAACGCCGCGAAGACGATGTCGCAGTTCTACGCGCCCGCGCCGGTGTCGGTCTACGGCGGCTATTCGAGCGGCGGCTGGGGCGGCCCGTACTGGGGCACCGGCATCGGATTCGGCACTTCGTGGTAGGCGAGGCGGCCATCCACCTTTGTTTGCCAAATACAAAAATGGCGCGGTCGTGACCGCGCCATTTTTTCTCTCAACCAGCCGGCGTCTTACTGCGCCGCGCCCTGCTGCTTTTTCTTCGCTTCGGCCGCTTTTTCCTTCTGCGCCTTCTTGTCCAGCTCGCGCAACTCCTGCTTCGAGCGCGACACGGGATTCGGCACCACCCGCAGCGGCGCCGCTGAAACCTGACCGCGCGTCGAGCCGTTCATGCCCGGCACGTTCGCGGAATTGACGGGCGCGTTCGAATTCGGCGAGACGAACTGCACGAACACCTCGCTGTCCTTCACCATGCCCATCTCGTAGCGCGCGCGCTCTTCCACGGCGGCGGTGCCGTTTTGCAGGTCCTGCACTTCGCCCTGGACGCGCTCGTTGCGCAGTCTCAGATTCGTGTTCTTGTCCGTCTGCTGCGCGAGCTGCTGCTGCAATTCATGCACGCGCAGCCAGCCGCCATGTCCCCACCAGAGCGGGTATTGGATCAGCACCAGCAAAAGAACCAGAACGACAGTTACGAGCCGCATTCACGTAGCCGAAATAAGCGCCGCCCGGCGGCAAGCTGCCCCGGGCGACGGGCTTCAAAAGATGACGCTTCAAAGACCACTAAGCGTCCTTATCGACTAAAGCGGCAAAAGCTTTAGCGCAAGTTGTAAAACGCCGACTTGCCCGGGTAGCTGGCGATATCGCCGAGATCTTCCTCGATGCGCAGCAACTGGTTGTACTTCGAGATGCGATCGCTGCGCGACAGCGAGCCGGTCTTGATCTGGCCGGCGTTCAGGCCGACCGCGATGTCCGCGATGGTCGAATCTTCCGTCTCGCCCGAGCGGTGCGAGATGACCGCCGTGTAGCCCGCGCGCTTGGCCATTTCGATCGCCGCGAAGGTTTCCGTCAGCGTGCCGATCTGGTTGATCTTGATGAGGATCGAGTTCGCGATGCCCTTCTCGATGCCTTCCTTCAGAATGCGCGTGTTCGTGACGAAGAGATCGTCGCCGACGAGCTGGATCTTCTTGCCGAGCTTGTCGGTCAGCGTCTTCCAGCCTTCCCAGTCCGACTCGTGCATGCCGTCTTCGATCGACACGATCGGGAACTTGTCGGCGAGCGTGGCGAGGTAATCCGCGAATTCGGTCGACGACAGTTGCAGGCCTTCGCCAGCCAGTTGGTACTTGCCGTCGTGATAGAACTCGCTCGCCGCGCAGTCGAGCGCGAGCAGCACATCTTCACCGGCGCGATAACCGGCCTTCTCGATGGCTTGCAGAATCGTCGACAGGCACTCGTCGTTGCTGCCGAAGTTCGGCGCGAAGCCGCCTTCGTCGCCCACCGCGGTGCTCATGCCGCGCTCGGCCAGGATCTTCTTCAGCGCGTGGAACACTTCCGCGCCGCAACGCAGCGCTTCGCGGAACGTCGGCTGGCTCACCGGGACGATCATGAATTCCTGGATGTCCAGGCTGTTGTTCGCGTGCGCGCCGCCGTTGACGATGTTCATCATCGGCACCGGAAGCTGCATCGCGCCCGAGCCGCCGAAGTAGCGGTACAGCGGCAGGCCGGCTTCTTCGGCGGCAGCCTTCGCGACCGCCATCGACACCGCGAGCATCGCGTTCGCGCCGAGACGCGACTTGTTGTCGGTGCCGTCGAGTTCGAGCAGGGTCTTGTCGAGGAAAGCCTGTTCCGAGGCGTCGAGGCCCATGATGGCTTCGGAAATCTCGGTGTTGATGTGTTCGACGGCCTTAAGCACGCCCTTGCCGCCGTAGCGGCCCGCTTCGCCGTCGCGCAATTCGATGGCCTCGCGCGAGCCGGTGGATGCGCCCGAAGGCACCGCCGCGCGGCCCATCGTGCCCGACTCGAGCAACACGTCGCATTCGACGGTCGGATTGCCTCGCGAATCGAGAATCTCGCGGCCGATGATATCTACGATAGCACTCATGGTTTCCTCAAGAAATGACGATGAATTCTGTCAGTCACAACGAAGCGCGCCGCCTGTTTTTACACTTCGATACACGCTTCACTGGCTTCGCTCAGACCCATTCGATGACCGCCGGGTTCAGCTCCGGCGCAAAGAGCGGTCGTTTCGGGACCGGATCGAATCCGGTCCGCATCGCTTTCGTGGGGAGCGGGCGTCTCATCCGCCGGTTGCGGATGCCGCCCCGATGCGTTGCACGCTCCTCCGTTGCCCGGATGACGCCGGACGGCCTGATCTCGCAACACGGGCGCCCATGATGACGCCCGCGCCGTACTACTTTTTGCTGCCGACGCTCAGTTGAAGTCGTTCTCGAGGAACGAACCGCTTTTCACCGCGCGATCGATCGTGATGAGCGTCGAAAGCAGCGCTTCCATGTGATGCAGCGGCACCGCGTTCGGGCCGTCGGACTTCGCGCAGGCCGGGTCCGGATGCGTCTCCATGAAGAGGCCCGCCACGCCCGTCGCGACCGCCGCACGCGCCAGCACCGGCACGAATTCGCGCTGACCGCCCGAGCTCGTGCCCTGCCCGCCCGGCAACTGCACCGAATGGGTGGCATCGAAGACGACCGGCGCGTTGGTTTCGCGCATGATCGCGAGCGAGCGCATGTCGGACACGAGGTTGTTATAGCCGAACGACACGCCGCGCTCGCACGCCATGAAGCGGTCTTCCGACAGACCCGCTTCACGCGCGGCGTCGCGCGCCTTGTCGATCACGTTCTTCATGTCGTGCGGCGCGAGAAACTGGCCCTTCTTGATGTTGACCGGTTTGCCCGAGCGCGCGCACGCGTGGATGAAGTCGGTCTGACGGCAGAGGAACGCGGGCGTTTGCAGCACGTCCACGACCGATGCGACCGCTTCGATTTCTTCCTCGGTGTGCACGTCCGTGAGAACGGGCACGCCGAGCTGCTTCTTCACTTCGCCGAGAATGCGCAGGCCTTCGTCCATGCCCGGACCGCGATACGACTTGCCCGAACTGCGGTTCGCCTTGTCGAACGACGACTTGTAGATGAACGGAATGCCGAGCTTCTGCGTGATTTCCTTCAGCCGGCCGGCGACGTCGATGGTCATTTGCTCCGACTCGACGACGCACGTGCCCGCGATCAGGAAGAACGGCTTGTCGAGGCCCGCTTCGAAATGACACAGCTTCATGCTTGCGCTCCCGCGGTGGCTTTCGCCGGCGCCTTCACGCCATTGCCTTCGGCGTGCGCGCGCGCTGCATCGACGAATGCCTTGAAGAGCGGATGCCCGTCGCGCGGCGTCGACGTGAATTCGGGGTGGAACTGCACGCCGACGAACCACGGGTGCAGCGACTGCGGCAACTCCATCATCTCGGGCAGATCCTCGCTCGGCGTACGGGCGCTGATGATAAGCCCGCCGGCTTCGAGCTGGGGCACGAAACGGTTATTGACTTCATAACGGTGACGATGACGCTCGTTCACATCGCTGCCGTAGATGCGCTCGGCCATCGTTCCCGGCTTGATCGGGCACTTCTGCGAGCCGAGGCGCATGGTGCCGCCGAGATCCGACTCTTCGTTGCGCTTTTCGATGCGGCCCGCGCGGTCGTACCACTCCGTGATGAGCGCGACGACCGGGTTGCCCGTGTCCTGATCGAACTCGGTGGAATTCGCATCGGCGAGACCGGCGACATCGCGCGCGAACTCGATCACCGCGAGCTGCATGCCGAGGCAGATGCCGAGATACGGCGTCTTCGATTCGCGTGCGTAGCGGATCGCCTTGATCTTGCCTTCCGTGCCGCGACGGCCGAAACCGCCCGGCACCAGCACGGCGTCGAGGTGCTTCAGTGCGTCGGTGCCTTCGGCGTCGATCTGCTCGGAATCGATGTACTCGATGTTGACCTTCGTCGACGTATGGATGGCCGCGTGACGCAACGCTTCGATCAGCGACTTGTACGATTCGGTGAGCTCGACGTACTTGCCGACCATGCCGATGGTCACTTCGTGCTTCGGATTTTCGAGCTTCTCGACGAGGTTCGACCACATCGCCAGATCGGCCGGCGGCGGCGCGAGCTTCAGCTCTTCACAGATGATGTCGTCGAGGTGCTGGTCGTTGAGCATCTGCGGAATCTTGTAGATGCTGTCCGCGTCCCAAACGGAAATGACCGCGTCTTCGGGCACGTTCGAGAACATGGAAATCTTGGCGCGCTCGTCGTCGGGAATGCGGCGGTCGGCGCGGCACAGGAGCACGTTCGGATAGATACCGATTTCGCGCAGCTTCTGCACGCTGTGCTGCGTGGGCTTCGTCTTGAGTTCACCCGCCGTCGCGATGAACGGCACGAGCGTGAGGTGCACGAAGCACGCGCTGTTGCGGCCCATGCGCAGGCTCATCTGACGCGCGGCTTCGAGGAACGGCAGCGATTCGATGTCGCCCACCGTGCCGCCGATTTCCACGATCGCCACGTCCGGCTGGCCGCACGTCGCCGCAGCGGCGCCGCGCTCCACGAATGCCTGGATTTCGTTGGTGATATGCGGAATGACCTGCACCGTCTTGCCGAGATACTCGCCGCGGCGTTCCTTGCGGATCACCGATTCGTAGATCTGGCCCGTGGTGAAGTTATTGGCCTTGCGCATCTTCGTGCTGATGAAGCGCTCGTAATGGCCGAGGTCGAGGTCGGTCTCCGCTCCGTCTTCCGTCACGAACACTTCCCCGTGCTGGAACGGGCTCATCGTGCCGGGGTCGACGTTGATGTAGGGATCGAGCTTGAGGAGAGTGACTTTGAGACCGCGCGATTCGAGGATCGCGGCGAGAGAGGCGGCGGCAATACCCTTGCCAAGGGACGAAACTACGCCGCCGGTGACGAATACATATTTGGTCATCGCTAGATGCTCGCGGGAAAAACGGATTATACCGTAAAGGCCGGTTCCCACGAAGCGCGCCCGGCGCGGATATTGGCTACAAATCCGCGCATTTCGGCGTCATTTTTGCGGAACGTGACGCGGGCCGTTCGTCAAGTCCCGCGCGCGTGCTCGCGCCCTTTTCAGCGCGCCGTCTGCATGGCCGTGAGCAGCCGCTGCACGGCGCGCGCGGTGTCGATCGGGCGCTCCATCGGAAAGAGATGGCTGCCTTCCATCCATTCGATGTGCTCGCCCGCGATGCGCCGCGTCATCCCGAGCCCGACCTGGCGCACTTCGCGCGAATGCGTCCCCGCGATGAAACCGACGGGCACCGGCGCGCCGTGCGCGAGCCGCGCGCCGAGCGTGTGCGGCAGCGTGCGATAGATCAGATATTCCACATGGCGATCGAATGCGAGCGAGCGTGCGCCGTTCGCATGGGTCTGCGGAATGCCGAAATCGATATAGTCGGACAGCATGCGTTCGTCCCAGCGCGCGAACGCCGGTTTCGACAGGAAATGCCGCCACGCCTCGTCGCGGCTCGCCCACTGCGTGCGGCGCTTGCGCGTCGCGGCGGCGGGCGACAGGCGCTCGTCCAGCCCGGTCCATTGCGTGACGCGCAGGAGTCCGCTCTTCCAGCCCGCGATCACCGGCGAATCGAGCATCACCACGCCCTTCACCCATTCCGGACGCTTCAGCGCCGCCATCAGCGACAGATAGCCGCCGAGCGAATGCCCGACGAGCCACACCTTCGGATGATCGCCGTCGGCTTCGCGCCGATAGCGGCTCATGTCGTCGATGAGCTGATCGACGAGATACGGCCAGTCGCGTGTCACGGGAAAGCGCGCGTCATGACCGATGCGCTCGATGCTGCGAACTTCGTATTCGTCGGAAAGCTCCGCGAACATCGTGCGATACGTCGATGCGGGAAAACCGTTCGCGTGCGAGAAATGGATGATGTCTTTCAAGCGTGTCTCTTGTTTTTTTAGCGTTTAGCGCGCCATCCAGTAGCGCGCGTGGCTTTGCCGGTAGCGCTCGAACGTAATCTGCGAACCGATTTCGATACGCGCCGCGCCGTCTTCGTCGCTGCGCGAAAGCACGATGTCGCGCATCCGGTAGCGCGCGAAAACGGTCGGATGCGGATGATGAAAACGGTTGCGATAGCCTACCTGAAATATCGCGGCCAACGGCCCGACAGAATCGAGGAAAGGCTCGGTGGACGAAGTGCGGCTGCCGTGATGCGGCACGATGAGCACATCGGCGCGCAGGTCTGACGCGTCGCGCGCGATCAGCATGCGTTCGACGTCCGCTTCGATATCGGCGGCGAAGAGCGCCGAGCGTCCCGCCGCGTTCGTCACCTTGAGCACGCACGACTGCCGATTCGGCTTGCCCGAAAGCGGTCCCGGCTCGGGCCACAGCATTCGGAATTCGACGCCGTCCCACGTCCAGCGCTGCCCCGCCGCGCAACGCAGCGTCTGCGCGCCGCGTGCGCGCGCATCGGACCACGACGCGTCCTGCGCGGGCAGCGACGCGAGCAGTTGCCGCACGGCGATCGATTGCAGCACCGCCGGCGCGCCGCCCGCGTGATCCGAATCGGAATGACTGATGACGAGCGCATCGAGCGCGCGCACGCCCGCAGCCTGCAGATACGGCACCACGATCCGCTCGCCCGCATGCGTCGATTCGGGACCGGGACCGGCGTCGAAGAGCAACGTGTGCCGCGCCGTTTCGACGACGAGCGCCGAGCCCTGGCCGATATCGAGCGCGGTGACGCGAAACGCGCCGACCGGCGCGGGATGCATCGCGGGCGCGAGCAGCGGCAGCCACGTCAGCGGCGCGGCGAAGCGCAACGGCCAGCCGCGCGGCGCGAGCGCCCATGCGACGCCGACGCACGATGCCGCGAGCGCGAACGCATCCGGCCGGGGCAAAAGCCAGAGCGACGCGGGCGCGGCATTCGCGAGACGCGCGAGCATGTCGCAGAGCACGGACAACGCGGCATGGGCGACGTGAAGCATCGGCGCATCGAGCGGTGCGGGAAGCATGAGACCGGCGAGCGTCGCGGGCGTCACGAGCGCGCTGATCCACGGGATGGCGAACGCATTCGCGAGCGGACCGAGCAGCGGAATCTGCGAGAACCAGTAGACGGTGAGCGGCGCGAGCGCGATCGTCACCGCGTACTGCACACGCGCGCTCGACGCGATATACCGCCGCGCGCGCGCGGCGAACCGCGCGACGATCGCGAGCGGCCTGCGCTTCGCGACATGTTGCGGACGATGACCGACTTCGCTCGGATCGACGCGATCCCATTGATCGACGTCGTCCCGTTCTTCCGTTTGCGCCCGCGACGCGCGACGTCCCGCCGACGCGATCGCATGCAGAATCGCCGCCACCGCGCAGAACGACAGCCAGAATCCCGGCGCTGTCACCGCCCACGGATCCGCGATCAGCACGAACGCGAGCGCCCACAGCAGCACGAGCGACGACGACGGCCGTCGTCCGAAGAAAAACGCGAGCGCAACGACCAGCAGCATCCACAGCGTGCGTTGCGCGGGCACGTTGAAACCGGCGAGCGCGGCATAGCACGCAGCGAACACGGTCGCGCCGATGGCCGCCGCTTTCGGCGTGGCCGCGATCAACGGCGCGCTCAGGCCGCGCAAGCGCACGCGCTTCCACACGAATCCGACGATCAACGCCGCCAGCCCCGCGACGAAGCCGATATGCAAGCCCGATATCGCAACGAGATGACTCGTGCCGGTCGCGCGCATGACGGTCCAGTCGGCATCGCTGACGGCGTCCTGCGCGCCCACCGCGAGCGCGACGATGATCCCGCGATGCGGCGCATCGCCGAGCACGGTCTCGATGCGTTCGCGTGCGCGCGCACGCAGCCGGTCGATCGTCAGCCGCGGACCCGACGCATCGGCGTGCAAACGGCGCGGCTCGCGTGCTGCCGATACATAACCCGTCGCGCGAATGCCGCGTTCGAGCAGCGTTGCTTCGGCATCGCGCAGACCGAAGTTGGCGTTGGCATGCGGACGCTTCAAACGCGCCATCAAGCTCCATCGCTCGCCGGCGTGCAGGTCCGGAACATGATCGCCCGACATCCAAAGCAAGCGCACGACGCGCGGAAAGTCATGCAATTTCGCGCCGTTGGCCTCGACTTCGAAGAGAAAGCGCGTACCGTCGGCGCGTCGCTCGGGCATGCCGCGCACGAAACCCGTCAGTTCGATGTCGCGCTGCTCGTAGCGTGCTGGCAATTGTTCGCGCAGCCGCACATCCGCGCGTATCGCCGCACACGCGAAACCCAGCGCGCAAGCAGCCAGCGCGAAGCTCGCGATGCGCGCACGCGGCTCGATCGCGCCCGACGCAATCGCGATGACGAACGCCGTGCAGCACGCGCACCACGCGATGACATCCGGCAAGCGAGCCTGCTGCTGCAACCACCAGACACCCAATGCAAATCCCAGCAGAATCGCCCGCACGTCTTCCCTCTTCGTTCCTCGTCACGGCGAACGCATGCAGCCGATGCGTCCATCGAAACGATTATGAAGAGGCGAGCGCGAGCCGTGGGAGCGCAGCGTGAGCGTTAGCCGTTGTGCCTAGGGAAAGCACGTTTTCGTCGATGCCGCGCAGTTGCGCGAGCACTTGCGCGATGCGCGCGACCTGGTCCGGCGTGTTGCGTTGCTTGTAGCGCCAGGACGGCGCGATGTCGGGCGCATCGGTTTCGAGCACGATCGCGTCGAGCGGCAGCTCCGTCGCGAGCCGGCGGATCTGCAGCGCGCGCTCGAACGTGAGATTGCCGCCGAAGCCGAGATGCATGCCTTGCGCGATGAACGCCTCGGCCTGCTGGAAACTGCCGTTGAACGCATGCGCGATGCCGCGATGAATGTCGTGCGCGCGCAAGCCCTTCAGCACCTTGTCCTGCGACTTGCGCACATGACAGATGACCGGCAGATCGAACTCGCGCGCGAGCTTCAGTTGCTCGTTGTAGAAGAACTGCTGGCGGGCGTCGTCGAGCGTCGGCACGAAGTAATCCAGCCCGATTTCGCCGATGCCCACAAAGCGCGGATCGTCCATGCTCGCTTCGATTTCCTCGCGCAGCGCGCGCAGGTCGTCTTCGTGCGCGCCCGGCGTGAAGAGCGGATGAATGCCGAGCGCGTACGCGCCGCCTTCGATGCGATGCGCCAGCGCCCGCACCGTGTCGAAGTTGAAGCGCCCGACGCCCGGAATCACGATGCGCGTCACGAGCGCATCGAGCGCGGCATCGGCGACGGCATCGCGGTCGGCATCGAATTCGCCGGCATCCAGATGACAGTGCGTATCGATCCACATGGCGGCCTCCGCGCGTCGCGAAAGATTCAGACCGGCACGACCGGCTCTTCGTGCAGCACGCCGTCGCGCAGGCGCAGGATGCGGTCGCAGCGCGCGGCGAGATCGGGATCGTGCGTGACGATCACGAAGCTCGTCTCGAGCGTGCGCGACAGCTCCAGCATCAGGTTGAAGACGGTATCGGCGGTGCCGCCGTCGAGATTGCCGGTGGGTTCGTCGGCGAGCACGCATGCGGGATGCGTGACGAGCGCCCGCGCGATCGCCACGCGCTGACGCTCGCCGCCCGACAATTCGCCCGGCCGATGCTTCGCCCGATGCCCGATGCCCACGCGCTCCAGCATGACGAGCGCTTCCTTGCGCGCGTCTTCCTCGGGCATGCGGCGGATGCGCAGCGGCATCGCGACGTTGTCGAGCGCCGTGAATTCCGGCAGCAGATGATGGAACTGATACACGAAACCGAGCGCGCGATTGCGCAGCTCGTTGCGTTCCTTTTCCTTCAGTTCGGTGAACGGCTTGCCGAGCAGCGAGACCTTGCCCGCGCTCGGTTCGTCGAGCCCGCCGAGCACATGCAGCAGCGTGCTTTTACCCGAGCCCGATGCGCCGACGATCGCGAGCTTTTCGCCCTTCATCACGTCGAGTTGCGCGTTGTTGAGCACCTGCACGTTGAAGCCGCCCTGCACGAACGTCTTCGAAATCGCCGATGCCCGCAGCACGATGTTGTTGGCCGGAATCAGATCACTCATAGCGCAGCGCCTCCGCCGGACGAACCTTCGCGCCGCGCCAGCTCGGATAGAGCGTGGCGAGCGACGACAACAAAAATGCGATGACGCCGATCTTGACGACATCGCCCGGCACGAGCTCAGACGGCAGTTCGCTGATGAAATACACCGAAGACGGCAGGAACTGCACGTTGAAAAGATGCTCGATCATCGGCACGAGCCATGGAATGCTCCACGCGATCAGACAGCCGAGCGTCACGCCGAGGGCCGTGCCGATGAAGCCGATCGTCACGCCCTGCACGACGAATATCTTCATGATCGAGCCCGGCTGCGCGCCGAGCGTGCGCAGAATGGCGATATCGGCCTGCTTATCGGTGACGGTCATCACGAGCGACGACACGAGATTGAACGCCGCTACCGCGATGATCAGCGTGAGGATGATGAACATCATGCGTTTCTCGATCTGCACGGCGGAGAACCACGTCTTGTTCTGCTGCGTCCAGTCGCGAATGTACAGATCGCCCGACAGCGTGCCCGCGAGCTGGCGCGCGACTTCGGGCGCGCGCTGCATGTCCTTCAGGCGCAGGCGCACGCCGGTCGGCGCGGGCAGGCGAAAGAGCGCTTCGGCATCGCGGATTTCGATGAGCGCGAGCGTCGAATCGTATTCGTAGTGCCCCGACTCGAAAACGCCGACGACGGTGAACTGCTTGAGGCGCGGCATCATGCCGGCCGGCGTGATGGTGCCTTCGGGCGCGACGAGCGTGATCTTGTCGCCCCGCGTCACGCCGAGGTTGGCCGCGAGATCCTTGCCGAGCACGATGCCGAACTCGCCCGGCTTCAGGTCCGTGAGCTTGCCTGCGCGCATTTCCTTGCCGATGTCGGACACTTCCGGCTCGAGCGTGGGCTCCACGCCGCGCAGCGCGACGCCGCTCACGGCGCCCTGACGCGTGAGCAGCGCCTGCGCTTCGACATAAGGCGCGGCGCCGATCACTTCCGGATTGCGCTTCGCTTCCTGCGCGGTCAGTTGCCAGTCGGGCATGGAGCCCGTCGGCGAGAAGATTTCGACGTGCGCGAGCACCGACAGCATGCGGTCGCGCACTTCCTTCTGGAAGCCGTTCATGACCGACAGCACGACGATCAGCGCGGCGACGCCGAGCGCGATGCCCGCCATCGAAACGAGCGCGATGAAGGAGATGAAGCCGTTGCCCGTGGTGCGTTTGCTGGCGCGCGTGTAGCGCCAGCCGATCTGCCATTCGTACGGAAGTTTCAAGCGATTCCTTTCTGCTGCTGTTCCAGCGTTGTTGAGTCCGGTGAAGCAAATTTGCGAAAGTTTGCCATATGTCGCGAAAGCCACGCACTGGCAGCCTTCGTCCGCGAGGCGGGAACGGCGCGCCGAGCCTGATCGGAGAAGGCGCTTTGCCCTACAATGCCGAGCATCATGCCCGTTCATCATCTCCATCTCCTGTTGCCGTTCGCCCTGCCTTCGGCCGCGGACGCCGCCACCGCCCTGCACGGACTGGAGAGCGCGGCGCTCGACAAGCTGCTCGCCCGCGCCACGCTCGAAGAACGCGTCATCGGCGAGGATTTTCAGCGCACGCTGCCGCACGAACGCTGGATCGCGCGCCGCTTCGGCGCGGTGACGCCCGCCGATCAGCGCTATGCCGACGACGCCCCGCTCGCGCCCTTCATGCTGCTCGCCGACGGCGGCACGCCCGGCGATGCGCTCTGGGCCTGCATCGAGCCGGTTCATGTCCGTATCGCGCACGATCATCTCGTATTGATCGATCCCGACACGCTCGGCGTGCACACGGAAGAAGCGCGCGCCCTGCTCCAGACCGCGCGGCCGGTGATCGAAGCGCTCGGCGTGACGCTGCAAGCGCCGACGCCATTACGCTGGTACGTGTCGGGTGAAGCGCTGGGCGCGCTCGCGGGCGCATCGCCGTTGCGCGCGACCGGGCGCAACATCGAAATCTGGCTGCCGCACGAGGCCCGCACCGGCGATCGCTCGCGCGCGTGGATGAAGCTGCAGAACGAAGTGCAGATGGCATGGTTCGAACATCCGCTGAATCTGGAACGCGAATCGCGCGGCCTGCCTGCGATCAATTCGATCTGGCTCCACGGACAAGGCGCGATGCGGCCCGTGCAAAGCCCGTTCGCGCGCGTGATGTCCGATGCGGCCGCGACGCGCGGTCTCGCGCTCGCTTCCGGCGTGAAGCCGTCGATGCCGCCGGCGTCGTTTGCATCGCTCTCGAAAGACGACGCGCAGGACGCGACGCTCGTCGAGCTCGATGCGTTCTCCGCGCCGTTCATCGAACAGGATTGGGCGCGCTGGAACGATGCGCTCAAGGCGCTGGAAAACGCGTGGTTCGCGCCCGCGCTGCAGGCGCTTCTCGACGGCTCGCTCGGCCGCCTGAGTCTCACGCTTTGCGGCGATACCGGCTCGGTCACGCTCTCGGTCACGCGCGCCGATCTGCGCAAGTTCTGGCGGCGCCGGCCGATCGCGGCGCTCTTCATCGAATAAGGCACTTTGCAATGACGCGAATCGTTACGCGCGCTTCTTCTCCCGCCGATGCCGAAGCGCTGATGCGCCACGGCCTGCATCCCGTCATCGCGCGTCTTTACGCATCGCGCGGCGTGACTTCTCCCGATGAAGTCGAAACCGAATTCAAGCGCCTGCACGCGCCCGCCGGCCTGAAAGGCTGCGACGCCGCCGCCGTCGTGCTCGCCGATGCGCTCGTCTCGGGACAGCGCATGCTCGTCGTCGCGGACTACGATTGCGACGGCGCGACCGCATGCGCCGTCGCCGTGCGCGGGCTGCGGATGTTCGGCGCGAAAATCGACTATCTGGTTCCGAACCGCTTCGAATACGGCTACGGGCTGACGCCGGAAATCGTCGAGCTGGCGTCGCGTTCGAAGAGCGGCCTGCCCGATCTGCTCATCACGGTCGATAACGGCATCGCGAGCGTCGATGGCGTCGCGGCGGCGAACGCGCTCGGCATCGACGTGCTCGTCACCGATCATCACCTGCCCGGCGACGAGCTGCCCGCCGCGCGCGCGATCGTCAATCCGAATCAGCCGGGCTGCGCGTTTCCGAGCAAGTGCATCGCGGGCGTCGGCGTCATGTTCTACGTGCTGCTCGCGTTGCGCGCGGAGTTGCGGCGGCGCGGCGCTTATGCCGATGGCACACCCGAGCCGCGTCTCGATGGCCTGCTCGATCTCGTCGCGCTCGGCACCGTCGCCGATGTCGTGAAGCTCGACTGCAACAACCGCATTCTCGTCGCGCAAGGCCTGAAGCGGATTCGCTCGGGCCGCATGCAGCCGGGCATCGCCGCGCTCTTTCGCGCCGCCGGCCGCGATGCGCGCGCGGCGTCGGGTTTCGATCTCGGCTTTGCACTCGGGCCGCGCCTCAACGCGGCGGGACGGCTGTCGGACATGTCGCTCGGCATCGAATGCCTGACGACCGACGATGTCGGCCGCGCCTGGGAGCTCGCGCAGCAACTCGATTCGATGAACCGCGAGCGTCGCGAAATCGAAGCCGGCATGCAGCAGCAGGCGCTCGCCGAATTGCAGACGATCGATCCGGGCGAGCGCGCCACGCTCACGCTCTACGACGCGAGCTGGCATCAGGGCGTGATCGGCATTGTCGCGGGGCGGCTGAAGGAGCGGTTTCATCGGCCATCGTTCACATTCGCGCACGCCGACGACAGCGGCACGCTCAGCAAGGGCTCCGGCCGCTCCATTCCGGGCTTTCATCTGCGCGACGCCGTCGATCTGATCGCCAAACGCGAGCCCGGCCTCATCCACAAGTTCGGCGGACACGCAATGGCCGCGGGCCTGACGCTTTGCACCGCCGACATCCCGCGCTTCACCGCCGCGTTCGAAGCGATCGGGCGCGAATGGCTGACGGCCGAAGCGCTGTCGCGCACCGTCGAAACCGATGGCGAACTCGAAGACGCATACTTCACGCCGCAATTCGTCGAAATGCTCGACGCCGCCGTCTGGGGACAGGGCTTTCCCGCGCCGACCTTCTCCGGCGAGTTCGAAGTCGCGTCGCAGGCGCTCGTGAAGGACAAGCATCTGAAGCTGTCACTGTTGCGCGGGCGGCAGCGTTTCAACGCGATCTGGTTCAACCACGTCGATCCGCTGCCGCCCCGCGCGACCGTCGCGTACCGGCTCGTCAGCGATTCGTGGAACGGCGTCGCGCGGGTGCAGCTGATCGTGGAGCACGCGGGCTGAGCGGCCCGCCGCGCACCCGGAAGGCCGGGGAAACCCTGTCGATCGGCTATAATTTCATCTTTTTACGAAGCCGAAGATCGACAATGGAAGCGGAACGTCTCAACGCGATCGAAAGCCTTCTGGCCGACCTGCGCCGCCGCGCGGGCGAGCTACGGGGGTATCTTTGACTACGACGCCAAGTCCGCGCGTCTAGCCGAAGTCAATAAGGAACTCGAAGACCCGAACGTCTGGAACGACTCGAAGAACGCCCAGGCGCTCGGTCGCGAAAAGAAGCTGCTCGACGGCGTGGTCTCCGCACTCACCGCCCTCGACAACGACCTGCGCGACGCGGACGAACTGTTCGGCATGGCGCGCGAGGAAAACGACGAGGACACGCTCGTCGCATCCGAATCCGATGCGGATGCGCTGCGCCTGCGCGTCGAAGACATGGAATTCCGCCGGATGTTCTCGAACCCGGCCGACCCGAACAACTGCTTCATCGACATCCAGGCGGGCGCGGGCGGCACCGAAGCGTGCGACTGGGCGTCCATGCTGCTGCGCCAGTACCTGCGCTACTGCGAACGCAAGGGCTTCAAGACCGAAGTGCTCGAAGAGTCCGAAGGCGACGTCGCGGGCATCAAGAGCGCGACGATCAAGGTCGAGGGCGAATACGCATACGGCTATCTGCGCACCGAAACCGGCATTCACCGCCTCGTGCGCAAGTCGCCGTTCGACTCGTCGGGTGGGCGTCACACGTCGTTTTCGTCGGTGTTCGTGTATCCGGAAATCGACGATTCGATCGAGATCGAGATCAATCCCGCCGATATCCGCACGGACACGTATCGCGCATCCGGCGCGGGCGGCCAGCACATCAACAAGACCGACTCCGCCGTGCGACTCACGCACGCGCCGACGGGCATCGTCGTGCAGTGCCAGAACGACCGCTCGCAGCACCGCAATCGCGCGGAAGCCATGCAAATGCTCAAGGCGCGTCTCTACGAATTCGAGATGCGCAAGCGTCAGGCCGAGCAAGACAAGCTCGAATCGAGCAAGACCGACGTGGGCTGGGGCCATCAGATCCGCTCCTACGTGCTCGACCAGAGCCGCGTGAAGGACTTGCGCACCAACGTGGAAATGAGCAACACGCGCGCCGTGCTCGACGGCGACCTCGACGACTTCATCAGCGCGAGTCTGAAACAGGGCGTTTAATTCGCCGACGCGGGTATCGACTTCGATATCCGCGTTTTCAATTCAGCCCGCCTCGCATCAAAAAGCCACAATCATCATGACCGAACCGATTCAACCGGGCGCCGCTCCCGAACTGGAAGAGAACCAGATCATCGCCGAGCGACGCGACAAGCTGCGCGCGATGCGCGAGCAAGGCATCGCCTATCCGAACGACTTCCGCCCGACGCATCAGGCCGCCGCGCTGCAGAGCGACTACGCCGAAACGGATAAAGACGCGCTCGAAGCGAATCCCCTGCCCGTCGCGATCGCCGGCCGGATGATGTTGAAGCGCGTGATGGGCAAGGCGAGCTTCGCGACGGTTCAGGATGGCAGCGGCCAGATCCAGTTCTTCGTGACGCCCGCGGACGTCGGCGCCGAAACCTACGACGCATTCAAGAAGTGGGATCTGGGCGATATCGTCGCCGCCAAGGGCGTGCTGTTCCGCACGAACAAGGGCGAGCTGTCGGTGCGCTGCACGGAGTTGCGTCTGCTCTCGAAGGCGCTGCGTCCGCTGCCGGACAAGTTCCACGGCCTCGCCGATCAGGAAACGCGCTATCGCCAGCGCTATGTCGATCTGATCGTCACGCCGGAATCGCGCAAGACCTTCATGGCGCGCACGAAAGCCGTCACGTCGATCCGCAATTTCATGGCGCAGGCGAGCTTCATGGAAGTCGAAACGCCGATGCTCCACCCCATTCCCGGCGGCGCGGCGGCCAAGCCGTTCACCACGTATCACAACGCGCTCGACATGCAAATGTTCCTGCGCATCGCGCCCGAGCTGTATCTGAAGCGGCTGATCGTCGGCGGTTTCGAGCGCGTGTTCGAGATCAACCGTAACTTCCGGAACGAAGGCGTGTCGCCGCGTCACAATCCGGAGTTCACGATGATGGAGTTCTACGCCGCGTACACCGATTACCGCTGGCTGATGGACTTCACCGAGCAACTGATCCGCCAGGCCGCGATCGATGCGCTCGGCACCGCCACCATCACGTATCAGGGGCGCGAGCTTGATTTGAGCAAGCCGTTCCATCGTCTGACGATCAATCAGGCGATTCAGAAGTACGCGCCGCAATACACCGACGCGCAGTTGTCCGATGCCGCCTTCCTGCGCACGGAACTGAAGAAGTTCGGTGTGGATACGACGCAGCCCGCGTTCCTCAACGCCGGTCTCGGCTCGCTGCAGCTCGCGCTGTTCGAAGAGACGGCGGAATCGCAATTGTGGGAGCCGACGTACATTGTCGATTATCCGATCGAAGTGTCGCCGCTCGCGCGTGCGTCGGATTCGGTGCCGGGCATCACCGAGCGTTTCGAGCTCTTTATCACGGGCCGCGAAATCGCCAACGGCTTCTCGGAGCTGAACGATCCGGAAGATCAGGCCGCGCGCTTCCAGAAGCAGGTCGACCAGAAGGACGCCGGCGACGAAGAAGCGATGTACTTCGACGCCGATTACATCCGCGCGCTCGAATACGGCATGCCGCCGACGGGCGGTTGCGGCATCGGCATCGACCGTCTGGTGATGCTGCTGACCGACAGCCCGAGTATTCGCGACGTGATTCTGTTCCCGCATCTGCGTCGCGAGGACTGAGCTTTCGCCTCGGTTTTCAGCGAAAAAAGCGCGCCTTTCGAGGCGCGTTTTTTTTCGATGGAACGATCGTTGTTGTAACCGCTGGTAAAAATTTCAAGCCGTATTCGGCCCGGAAGGGCGCACAGCCGCGAGCGATCGAGATTGGCATCGCTCCTGCTTTCCTCGAAAGAGACAATCTCCGCGAATTTGTTACACGCCGAAAAAGCGGAAAGTCGGCGCTTCCCCGAGAATGGGCGTAATCGCCGACATCGGTAGCGGCAGTTCGCCTCGAAACGGAGGTTCGATAATGGATAACGGAACCAGCAAACTCAGCACGTCACCCTCTTCCGGCAGCGCTCACCCGCCGCAGCGGCGTCTGCATCCGCTCATCGCCACGGCGGCGGGCGCAGTCATCGTCGCGAGCCTCGTGGCTACCGCCGCGATGACGGGACTGTTCCCGAGAGCATCGAGCAATTCCTCGCAGAACCCGCAGACACAGACGGCGGCGGTCGCGCAGCAGCCAGTAGTCGATTCCGCCGCGCCGAGCCCGGCGCAGCAGCAAGCCGCCGCTCAACAGCAGGCGGCGCAGCAACAAGCCGCCCAGCAACAGCAAGCGGCACAGCAGCAGGCGCAACCGGCCCCGGCGCAGCCACGACCCGCGCAGCCATCGTATGCGCAGCAACCGCCGCAGCATCCGGCGTATTGCTCGACGTGCGGCACCGTCGAGTCGATTTCGGCCGTCAAGCATGAAGGCCGCGGCACCGGCATCGGCGCGGTCGGCGGCGCGGTGGCGGGCGGCGTCGTTGGCAATCAGTTCGGCCGTGGCGGCGGGCGCACGGCGATGACGCTGCTCGGCGCGCTCGGCGGCGGTCTGGCCGGCAATTCGGTCGAAAAGCATATCCGCAGCGAAACCGATTACTCGGTGCACGTGCGGATGGAAAACGGCAAGACTCGGACCTTCACGTACAAGAATCCGCCGCCGTTCCAGCAAGGCGAGCGCGTGCATATTCAGAACGGCACGCTGGTCGCGGGTTGATCGGCGCGCAAAAAGCAAAAAGGCGGCGAACCTCATCGGTTGCCGCCTTTTTTGTTTGAAAGCGTCGAGTCCTAGTGTTCCCGCTGCGAACTGCGCGCGGGATTCGGCCGTCCGCGTATCGCGAGATAGCCCCACCAGATATAGCCCGAGAAGCCGTACAGCACGAACAGGCAGAACAGCATGACCGGCGGATCCGACGACACCAGTACGAACGCCACCACGATCAGCAACACGCCCGCGAACGGCACGCGATAGCGCACGTCGAGCGCCTTGCCGCTGTAGAACGGCGCGTTCGATACCATCGTCACGCCGGCGTAGATGGTCAGCGCAAACGCGACCCACGGCAGCCACACGAGCTTGAGCGGCACGCGATTGTCGGTCGCGAGCCAGACGAAACCGGCGATCAGCGCAGCCGCGGCCGGTGACGGCAAGCCCTGGAAGTACCGCTTGTCGACCACGCCGACGTTCGTATTGAAGCGCGCGAGCCGCAGCGCCGCGCCCGAGCAGTAGACGAACGCGGCGAGCCAGCCCCAGCGCCCGAGATCCTTCAACACCCATTCGTACATGACGAGCGCCGGCGCGACGCCGAACGACACCATGTCCGAAAGGCTGTCGAACTGCTCGCCGAACGCGCTCTGCGTGTGCGTCATGCGCGCGACGCGTCCGTCCATGCCATCGAGCACCATCGCGACGAAAATGGCGATGGCCGCGATCTCGAAACGCACGTTCATCGCCTGAACGACGGCGAAGAAGCCGCAAAAAAGCGCGGCCGTGGTGAACGCGTTGGGCAGCAGGTAAATGCCGCGTTTTCTGAGGAACTGCTGCCGCTTCGCGCGCCGCGTCTCCACGGCGCCGACGTCCTGCGCGGCCTTGTTGCGGCGGAACGCGCGCGGAGGCGTCGCGTTCGCGCGATTACGGCGCGGTTTGAATGCCGCCATCGAATCCTCCGCGTTATTCCGCGAATTCGGCGAGGATCGTCGACGAAGCCGAAACCTTCTCGCCGATCGACACGCGCGGCCGGCTGCCAACCGGCAGATACACGTCGACACGCGAGCCGAAGCGAATGAAGCCGTAGCGCTGGCCGCGCGTGAGCGGCTCGCCCACATGCACGTAGCAGAGAATGCGTCGCGCGATGAGGCCCGCGATCTGCACCGACGTCACGGTATGCCCGCCCGCCGTCTGCAGCACGACCGCGTTGCGCTCGTTCTCGGTCGACGCTTTATCGACGGCCGCGTTCAAATACGCGCCCGGAAAGTACTGCACCTTCGTGATGGCGCCGTCCACCGGCGAGCGCTGCGAGTGTACGTTGAACACGTTCATGAACACGCTGATCTTGAGCGCTTCGCGGCCCACGTACGGATCGTGCGCGGTTTCGACCGCGACGATGCGGCCATCCGCCGGACACAGCACCGCGTTGGGCTGGGTCGGAATCGGGCGGGCCGGATCGCGGAAGAACTGGACGACGAAAATCACGATCAGCCAGAAGATCCAGGCGAAGCCAAAGCCGCCGATCGCCTGAACGAGGATGGCGACGACAGCCGCGATGGCGATGAACGGCCAGCCTTCGCGGGCAATGATCGGATGAGGATAGTTCATGAACGAGTTCTGTGTTTTATAAAAACCGTAGGATAGCAAAAGCCGCCCGGCGCACAGGGCATCCGGGCGGCTTTCGATGCAGCAAAAAGCGTGACTAGCGAAAGATTTAGTTCTTCGACTGGTCGACGAGCTTGTTCTTCGCGATCCACGGCATCATCGCGCGCAGCTTCTCGCCGACTTGCTCGATCTGATGCTCCGAAGTCAGACGGCGGCGCGATTGCAGCGTCGGCGCACCCGCGCGGTTCTCGATGATGAAGCTCTTCGCGTATTCGCCCGTCTGGATGTCCTTCAGCACGGCCTTCATCGCCTTCTTCGTCTCTTCCGTGACGATGCGCGGACCCGTCACGTATTCGCCATATTCGGCGTTGTTCGAGATCGAGTAGTTCATGTTGGCGATGCCGCCTTCGTAGATCAGGTCGACGATCAGTTTCAGTTCGTGCAGGCACTCGAAGTACGCCATTTCCGGCGCGTAGCCGGCTTCCACCAGCGTTTCGAAGCCGGCCTTGATCAGGTCGACGGTACCGCCGCACAGCACGGCCTGCTCGCCGAACAGGTCGGTTTCGGTTTCTTCACGGAAGTTCGTTTCGATGATGCCCGCGCGGCCGCCGCCGTTCGCCACCGCATACGACAGCGCCACGTCGCGCGCGGAGCCGGACTTGTCCTGCGCCACGGCGACCAGGTGCGGCACGCCGCCGCCTTGTGTGTACGTGTTGCGCACGGTGTGGCCCGGGGCCTTCGGCGCGATCATGATGACGTCCAGATCGGCGCGCGGGATCACCTGACCGTAGTGCACGTTGAAGCCGTGCGCGAACGCGAGCGCCGCGCCCTGCTTGGCGTTGTCATGCACTTCGTTCTTGTAGACTTCAGCGATCTGCTCGTCCGGCAGCAGCATCATGACCACGTCCGCGCCCTTCACGGCTTCGGCCACTTCCTTCACCTTGAGGCCCGCGTTCTCGGCCTTGCTCCACGATGCGCCGCCCTTACGCAGGCCGACCGTCACGTTCACGCCGCTTTCCTTCAGGTTGAGCGCGTGTGCATGGCCTTGCGAGCCATAACCGATGATGGTGACTTGCTTGCCCTTGATGAGGGAGAGGTCGGCGTCCTTGTCGTAGAAAACTTTCATGGTGGTTCCTTGATCGTGCGTTGAATTTGGTTGCGCTACTTTGCTTCGTTTTGACTGGAAAGGCGTCAGACCTTGAGAATCCGCTCGCCCCGGCCGATGCCTGAGCTGCCCGTGCGAACCGTTTCGAGGATCGCCGTGGCGTCGAGCGCCTGGATGAACGCGTCGAGCTTGTCGGACGCGCCCGTCAGTTCCATCGTGTAGGTCTTCTCGGTCACGTCGATGATGCGGCCGCGGAAGATATCCGCCATGCGCTTCATTTCTTCGCGTTCCTTGCCGACCGCCCTTACCTTGATGAGCATCAGCTCGCGCTCGATGTGGGCGCCCTCTGTCAGGTCGACCACTTTCACCACCTCGATCAGGCGGTTCAGGTGCTTCGTGATCTGTTCGATCACGTCGTCCGAGCCAATGGAGACGATGGTCAGCCGCGACAGCGAACTGTCTTCGGTCGGCGCCACCGTCAGCGTTTCGATGTTATAGCCGCGTGCCGAAAAGAGCCCGACGACGCGCGATAACGCGCCCGGTTCGTTCTCCAGCAAAACGGAGATGATGTGTTTCATTGTCTTTTCCCGAATGTGTCCAGAAGAGGCGTTCGTCCGAAAAACCCGCGCGCGTCACATGTCCTTTGTGAAGACAGGCGCGCGCGGGCCTCGCGAGTCGAAGCCGCGTTATAGATCCTCAGACCCGAGCAGCATTTCCGTGATGCCTTTGCCTGCCTGCACCATCGGGAATACGTTTTCGGTGGGATCGGTCTGGAAGTCGAGAAATACGGTGCGATCCTTCAGGCGCAGCGCTTCCTTCAGCGCCGGCTCGACGTCCGCGGTCTTTTCGACGCGAATGCCGACGTGACCGTACGCCTCAGCGAGCTTCACGAAGTCGGGCAGCGCGTCCATGTACGAACTGGAATAGCGCTTCTTGTATTCGATCTGCTGCCACTGGCGCACCATGCCGAGATAGCGGTTGTTCAGCGAGATGATCTTGACGGGCGTGTTGTACTGCTTGCACGTCGAGAGCTCCTGAATGCACATCTGGATCGAGCCTTCGCCCGTGATGCAGACCACTTCGTCGTCCGGATAGGCCATCTTCACGCCCATCGCCGCCGGCAGGCCGAAGCCCATCGTGCCGAGACCGCCCGAGTTGATCCAGCGGCGCGGCTTGTTGAACGGATAGAACTGCGCCGCCCACATCTGATGCTGGCCGACATCGGAACACACGAACGCGTTGCCGTCGGTCAGTTCCCAGAGCTTTTCGACGACGTACTGCGGCTTGATGATCTCGCTCTTGCGGTCGTAGGACAGGCAATCCTTCGAGCGCCAGCCTTCGATCTCGTCCCACCACTTCGCGAGCGCCTGCGTGTCCGGGCCGTGCTCGGCGTGCTGAAGCTGCTCGATGAGCTCCTTGAGCACTTCCTTCACGTCGCCGACGATGGGGATATCCACCTTCACGCGCTTGGAAATGGACGACGGGTCGACGTCGATATGGATGATCTTGCGCGGCGACGACGCGAAGTGCTTCGGATCGCCGATCACGCGGTCGTCGAAGCGCGCGCCGATGGCGATCAGCACGTCGCAGTTCTGCATCGCCATGTTGGCTTCGTACGTGCCGTGCATGCCGAGCATGCCGAGGAACTTCTTGTCCGATGCGCGATAGCCGCCGAGGCCCATCAGCGTGTTGGTGACGGGATAGCCGAGCAGATCGGCGAACTGGTTCAGCTCGCGCGATGCATCGGCGAGGATGATGCCGCCGCCGGTATAGATGTACGGGCGCTTCGCCGACAGCAGAAGCTGCACCGCCTTGCGGATCTGGCCCGAATGGCCCTTCGTGACCGGATTGTACGAACGCAGCGACACGCTCTTGACCGGCTCGTACTTGCACGGCGCCTTCGACACGTCCTTCGGAATGTCGATCAGCACCGGGCCGGGACGGCCGGTACGCGCGATGTAGAACGCTTTCTTGACGGTCTCGGCCAAGTCGCGCACGTCCTTCACGAGGAAGTTGTGCTTCACGCATGGACGCGTGATGCCGACGGTGTCGCACTCCTGGAATGCGTCGAGACCGATGGCCGCAGTCGGAACCTGCCCGCTGATGACGACGAGCGGAATCGAATCCATGTAGGCCGTGGCGATGCCGGTGACGGCATTGGTGACGCCCGGGCCCGAGGTCACGAGACACACGCCGACGTTGCCGGTCGAGCGCGAATACGCGTCGGCGGCGTGCACGGCGGCCTGCTCGTGGCGCACGAGAATGTGCTGAATCTGGTCTTGCTTGTACAGCTCGTCGTAGATGTAGAGTACCGAGCCGCCGGGATAGCCCCAAATGAACTCGACGTTCTCATCGGCCAATGCGCGCATGAGCACGGTGGCGCCGATGGAGTCAGCTTCGTGAGGAGGAGTCGTATCCGACGTGGAGAATTCCGCGCTGGGCATGTTCATTCATCACCTTTCGAATTTTCGGCAAAAAATTGATCGGGTGCTCTCTGCCGGGCTTGTGGCTCGGGTTCAAGCGGCGCGTCTAGGTTTGACTGGCGTGCTTCTTGGGCTCGCCTCAAAGCAGACATTTCACTGATGATGCGAGTCAGAAAATGTAACAGCGGCGCGCGCGGGCGGTCAAGCAAAAAGTTACCGAACGCGGCGTGCGCGCTGATTTTGCGCCGTTGCGGTGCGAAAGTTCCTTTACGGGGAGCGGCTGTCCGGGGCGCATTCGGCCGGTCGAGTGCAGGCGGCAAATGGCAACAAAAGCTCTCATCCGCTCCGGATGCGGCGAAACTTTGCTAGGATTCGCAGGTTTTCCTAGAACTCCACGATCCTCATCGACGCAACTTCGGACGCAGCTTCGTTGCGCCGGGTCCCCAACGGATGGCATCAGACAAGGAACTCGCCGACTTCCTGGCGGGCGTCGAAAGACGCGCGTTCAAGCAAACCGTGTACACCGTTCGCGACGACGACGCGGCGCTCGACATCGTGCAGGACGCGATGATCAAGCTGGCGGAAAAATACGGCGACCGGCCTGCATCCGAGCTTCCCCTTTTATTCCAGCGTATCCTTCAGAACGCGACGCATGATTATTTCCGTCGCCAGAAGGTGCGCAACACCTGGGTCAGCCTGTTTTCGTCCTTCGGCAATGCGGACGACGACGAATTCGACCCGCTCGAAACCCTCGAATCCGAGGACGGCGCGGCGGGCAGCGAGAGCAGCGAAAACCGTCTGGAGCGCGAGCAGGTATTGAATCTGATCGACGCCGAAATCCAGAAACTGCCCGCGCGTCAACGAGAAGCTTTTCTCATGCGTTACTGGGAGGATATGGATGTCGCCGAGACGGCCGCCGCGATGGGATGCTCCGAGGGTAGCGTGAAGACGCACTGTTCACGCGCTACGCATGCACTCGCGCAAGCCCTGAAAGCCAAAGGGATCACGCTATGAGTTCCACTCTTGAAACGAAGGAAAACGAGTTCGCGCTGAAAGTCGTGCGCGCACTCGATGAAAGCACGTCGAACATTCCGGCTGCCGCCGTCGACCGGCTGCGCGATGCGCGCCGCGCCGCGATCGCGCGCAAGAAGCCGGAGAAGGTGGCCGTCGCGATGACCGCGCCCGCCTTCGCTCCGGCGTTCGCCGGAGGCACGCTCGACGCGGGCGGCGCCGATAACGGCCGCGGCGCAAAAGGGCTGCTCGCGCGGCTCGGCGGCCTCGGACTCGCGTGGCCGCTCGCGGCGCTCGTCATCGGGATTGCGGGCATCGCGTATTGGGAAGATCAGCAGCGCAAGGCGGAACTGGCCGACATCGACGCGGCCATGATGAGCGACAGCCTGCCCATCGACGCCTATCTGGATCACGGTTTCAACGCGTATCTGACGCGCAATCATTAAGCACTGAAAACAGCGGGGGAATTTCCGGGTGAGTTACAAGCGCGGTCTCGCGATTGTCTTTAGTTGCGCGATTGCGGGTCTGGTTGCGTTCGCCGCGACTTATCCGCGCTTTTATTCCACCGCCGCAGCGCCGTCGTCCGCCGCCGCGCCGAGCGGCAGTTCCGGCACGCCCGCCGATTCGAACGCATCGCCGCTCGCCGCGCTGTCGTCCGACAGCCCGATCTCCTGGAGTCATCTCACCGAAGCGCAGCACGTTGCGCTCGCGCCCTTCGCCACGCAGTGGGACTCGTTCTCCGACGAGCGCAAGAAAAAGTGGCTCAGGATCGCGTCGCGGTTCCATCGGATGTCGCCCGACGCGCAGAAGCATCTGCATCAGCGCATGGAAGAATGGGTGCGGCTCACGCCCGACCAGCGCAAGGTCGCGCGCGAGAACTATCAGGTTTCGAAGTCGGTGCCGCTCGAAAAGCGCGAGAAGGCGTGGGACGCGTATCAGAAGCTCTCCGAAGAACAGAAGAAAAAGCTGGCCGCGAGCGAGCACACGCGCCGTCCGACAATCGTTTCCGCGCCGCCCACCGGCAAGACGGAAGTGAAGGACATCAACCGGCTCGTCGCGGCGCGCGAGCAGGGACACGTCGGCGGCCACGCGGAAGGCAGTTCGGCGGCGGCGGCCGCGCCGGCAGTGCCCGTTTCCGGCTCGCCGGCGCAACCCGCCATTCCGAGCGCGGCGAGCATCGTGCCGGCCACGCCGATTCCGGTATCGCCGCAGCAGGCGCCTTCGATGTACAACGGCTCGTGAGCGCGCAGCCGGCAGTGGCCACCGTCGATCCGATGCGCGCGCCCACACTGCGCCGCCGGCTCGCGACGATGCTCTACGAAGGCGTCATTCTCTTCGGCGTCGTGTTCCTCGCCGGTTATCTCTTCAGCACGCTCACGCAGCAACGCAACGGCCTCACGCATCACAACTGGCTGATGTCGTGGATCGGCATCGTCCTCGCGGCTTACTTCGTGTATTTCTGGACGCACGGCGGCCAGACCCTGCCGATGAAAACCTGGCGCCTCAAACTCGTCGATGCGCGCGGGCAACCCGTCAAACCCGCCCGCGCGCTCGCGCGCTACGCGCTCGCGTGGCTGTGGTTCCTGCCGCCGCTCGCGCTGCATCCGCTCTTCTCGCTCGCCGTGCCGCAGACGCTCGCCGTCTTCGCCGCGTGGGTCGCGCTGTGGGCCGCCGCCGTGTGGCTCGATCCGGCGCGTCAATTTCTCCATGACCGCCTCGCCGGCACGCGCATCGTTCCCGCGCAATCCGTTGTCAAGTAATAAGAACTTCTCGTGACTGTCACGGCTCGGTCACGGCCGGAAGGCGTAATGCGCATACCGAAACCCGATGCGCGAGCCAATGGCCTTCAACTCGTCCGCCCGACCGGCAATCGACCCGCCCTCTCCCTTCAGCTTCAGCAATAGCGAACTGCGCACCGGTCCCTTCGCGCTGCGATCGGAGTCCACGGAATCGTTCGGGTCCGAATCCGCGTCGCCGGGCCAGCACGACGGCATCGCCGATTCTGGCGGAGAGCCGCATCGATACCGCACGATCTGGCTGTCCGATATCCACCTCGGCTCGGGCGGCTGCCAGGCGCCGTATCTGCTCGATTTCCTGCGGCACCACGAGTCGGAGTATCTGTATCTCGTCGGCGACATCATCGACGGATGGCAGCTTCGTAAAGGCTGGTTCTGGCCGCAGGCGCACAACGACGTCGTGCAGAAAATCCTGCGCAAGGCGCGAAAGGGCACGCAGGTCGTGTACATCCCGGGCAATCACGACGAAGCGGCGCGCCAGTTCTGCGATCTCGCGTTCGGCGACATCCACGTTCGCGGCGAAGCCTTTCACACGACGCTCGCGGGCAAGCGTCTATGGATCGTACACGGCGATCTCTTCGATGGCGTGATCCAGCACGCCAAATGGCTCGCCTATCTCGGCGACACCGCCTACACGATGATCCTGCTGCTCAACCGCTGGTTCAATCGCGTGCGCACGAAGCTCGGCTTCAACTACTGGTCGCTGTCGCAATACCTGAAGCATCAGGTCAAGAACGCGGTGAACTTCATCTCGCAGTTCGAGCGCGTGATGACCGACGAAGCGCGCCGCCGCGGCTGCGACGGCGTCGTGTGCGGGCACATCCACAAGGCCGAAATCCGCGACATCGACGGCATTCTCTACTGCAACGACGGCGACTGGGTCGAGAGTCTCTCGGCGCTCGTCGAAACCTACGACGGCGAACTGAAAATCGTCTACTGGACGGTGATGCGCTCGCCGGAAGCGCGGCCGGCGAAAGCACGCGCGACCGTCTGACCACGAACGAACCAACGGGGCCAAAGCCGATGAAGATCATGATCGTTACCGACGCATGGGAACCGCAGGTCAACGGCGTCGTGCGCACGCTCACGCAGACGACGAAGGAACTCACCGCGCTCGGACATCGCGTGGAATTGCTCACGCCGCTCGAGTTCAGAACGATTCCCTGCCCGACCTATCCGGAGATTCGCCTGTCGCTGATGCCGGGACAGCGCGTCGCGAGCCGCATCGACGCGTTCGGGCCGGACGCGCTGCACATCGCCACCGAAGGTCCGCTCGGACTCGCGGCGCGCGCGTATGCGCTGCGTCACAAGCTGCCGTTCACGACCGCGTACCACACGCGCTTTCCGGAGTATGTGAAGGCGCGCTTCGGCATCCCGCTCGCGCTGACGTATCGCTTCCTCCACTGGTTCCACAAGGGCTCGCAGGCGGTGATGGCGCCGACGCCCGTCGTCAAGAGCGATCTCGAAAAATACGGCTTCACGAATGTCGTGCTGTGGACGCGCGGCGTCGATCTCGACATCTTTCATCCGATGGAGTCGAAGGTGCTCAACACGGCGCGGCCGATCTTTCTGTACGTCGGGCGCGTGGCCGTGGAAAAGAACGTCGAGGCGTTTCTCAAGCTCGATCTGCCCGGCTCGAAGTGGGTCGCGGGCGAAGGTCCGGCGCTCGCGGAGCTGAAGTCGCGCTATACGAACGTCAACTATCTGGGCGTGCTGTCGCAGCCCGAGCTCGCGAAGGTCTACGCGGCGGCGGATGTCTTCGTGTTCCCCAGCAAGACCGATACTTTCGGCCTCGTGCTGCTCGAAGCGATGGCCTGCGGCACGCCGGTCGCGGCCTATCCGGTGACGGGCCCGATCGACGTGCTCGGCGAAAACGGCCCCGGTGCGCTCGACGACGACCTTCACGAAGCCTGCCTGCAGGCGCTGAAAATCGAACGCGCCGATGCCCGCGCGTGGGCCGAACGCTTCTCGTGGCGCGCGGCCTCGGAGCAGTTCGCATCGCATCTGCGCCAGTTCGGGCCGCGCGCCGCGAGCTCGGACCGGGCAGCGGCATGACGCGACACGCCGTGGCGCAGGAACGGGCCGAAGCGAACGCGCGAGGCGCTTCGTCCGCGACGGGCCGCGCGCGCGATCCCTTCGACGATGACCCCGAAGACATCGACGAAACGTCCGCGCAGCCGCCCGAGCCGCTCGGCCCCGACGACCTGCCCTTCAATCCGTACAAGGGCAACCGCGGCTTCACGCGCGCGTGGCACGCGATGAAAAATTCGCTGTACGGTTTTCGCGTCGCGATTCGCGAGGAAAGCGCGTTTCGTCAGGAATTGACGCTCGCCGCGATCCTCTTGCCGTGCAGCCTTTTCGTGCCGGTCGCGCCCGTCGAGCGCGCGGCGCTGATCGCGTCCGTGCTGCTGGTGCTGATCGTCGAGTTGCTGAATTCGAGCGTCGAGGCGGCCATCGACCGGATATCGCTCGAACGTCACGAGTTGTCAAAGCGCGCGAAGGATTTCGGCAGCGCCGCGGTGATGGTCGCGCTCGGCGTCTGCGTCATTACCTGGGGTCTGATTCTTTGGCCGTTTGCATCCGCTTGGCTCGCGCGTATCTTATAAAAGAGAATTCGTGCGCTCAAAGCTCGCGTCCGTGCCGCAGAACGACCGGTTTATAATCGTCCGATATTCTCAAAAATAGCAACGGAAGCGGCCGCGCGAACGCTCATCCCGAGCCCTCGCGGCCCGATCCCAAGGTCGGACGACATGGAAGCCAAACCACCCCGCCGCACCCGCGAACGGATACTCGAGCTGTCGCTGAAGTTGTTCAACGATATCGGCGAGCCGAACGTCACCACGACGACGATCGCCGAGGAGATGGAAATCAGTCCAGGCAACCTGTACTACCATTTCCGCAACAAAGACGACATCATCAACAGCATCTTCGCGCAGTTCGAGCAGCAGATTCAGAAGCGTCTGCGCTTTCCGGACGATCATCGCCCGACGATCGACGAGATGTGGTCGTATCTGCAATACATGGCGGATTTCCTGTGGACTTACCGCTTCCTGTATCGCGACCTGAACGATCTGCTCGCGCGCAACCGCACGCTCGAAACGCACTTCAAGCAGATCATCACGCACAAGGTGCACTTCGCGAGCCAGTTGTGCGAGGCGCTCGTGGCCGATCAGGAAATGGTCGCGACGCCCGAGGAGATCAAGGTAATCGCGACGAACATCGGCGTGATCGCGACGTACTGGCTGTCGTATCAGTACGTGATGAATCCGCGCAAGTACAACGATCAGGAAGCGATCCGCACGGAACTGCATCAGGCGAGCCTGCATATCATCTCGATCATGGCGCCGTATCTGCGCGGACGCTCGCGTCAGCTCTTCGACGATCTCGTTTCCGGTAAGCTGCCAAAGCGCGAGTATGCGGATTTCCTGCCGCCGCGCGAAGACGCGTCCAACGCATCGAACGCGTCGAAGACCGAAATACCGAAGGATTCCAGATAAATGAAGGCAGTTTGTGTTTATTGCGGCTCCGCGACCGGCGCCCGCCCCGTCTATGCCGAAGCGGCCAAGGCATTCGGCCGCGCGCTCGTTGAAAACGATCTCTCGCTCGTCTACGGCGGCGGCCGCGTCGGGCTGATGGGACTCATCGCCGATGAAGTGCTCGCCGCGGGCGGACGCGCCGTCGGCGTGATTCCCGAGTTGCTGCTCGCGAAGGAAGTCGGCCACACGGATCTCACCGAATTGCACGTCGTGCCCGACATGCACGAGCGCAAGAAGAAGATGGCCGATCTGTCGGACGCGTTCGTCGCGATGCCGGGCGGCGTCGGCACGTTCGAGGAGTTTTTCGAGGTCTACACGTGGGCGCAGCTCGGCTATCACCAGAAGCCGGTCGGCTTGCTCGACGTGAACGGCTACTACGATCCGCTCATCGCGATGCTGCGTCATACGGTCGACGAAGGCTTCATGCGCGAGGCGTATCTGGATTTCATTCAGGTCGCAGCCGAACCCGGCGAGATGATCGCAAAGCTGAAGACCTACACGCCGCCCGCGATCGACAAGTGGTCCGAAAAACGTAACGCCGTCTGAGGAGCGGAACCGATGTCGAAAGTCATCCTGATTACGGGGGCAAGCCGCGGCATCGGCCGCTCGGCTGCGGTGCTCGCGGGCGCGCGCGGCTGGTCGGTCGGCGTCAACTACGCGTCGAACGCCGCGGCCGCCGATGACACCGTCGCGGCCGTCGTTGCGGCGGGCGGCAAGGCCATCGCGATTCCCGGCGACGTCAGCGACGAAGCCGCGATCATCGCGATGTTCGACGCGACCGAGAAAGCTTTCGGCAAGATCGATGGCGTCGTGAACAACGCGGGCATCGTCGCGCCCGGTTCGATGCTCGCGGACATGGATATCGCGCGCATGAAGCGCATCTTCGACATCAACGTGCTCGGTGCGTATCTCTGCGCGCGCGAGGCGGCGCGGCGCATGTCGACTTCGCGCGGCGGCAAGGGCGGATCGCTCGTGAATGTATCGTCGGCGGCGGCGCGGCTCGGCGGGCCGAACGAGTACGTCGATTACGCGGGATCCAAAGGTGCGATCGACACGCTCACGATCGGGCTGTCGAAGGAACTCGGGCGCGAAGGCGTGCGCGTGAACGCGATTCGCCCCGGGCTCATCGATACCGACATCCACGCGAGCGGCGGCAAGCCGGATCGCGCGCACGTACTTGGCGTGCAGACGCCGATCGGACGCGCGGGCACCGCCGATGAAGTCGGCGAATCGATCGTATGGCTGTTGTCGGATGCGTCGTCGTATGTGACGGGCGCGATTCTGGACGTGTCGGGCGGGCGTTGATCAAGCAGGCTCGGGCATGAACTCGAGCCGATAACCGCGCTCCTCGAGCATCTTGACCACAGGCGGCTCCAGCGGATGTTCGTCGATGTGGCGCCGCGTCGCGCCATAACGCACGACCGGCGGATCGATGCTGGCAAGACGCCGCCATGAACCGTGCATGCCAAATACAGCGTGAAGGTTCACGCCGATGTGACTGAGCGCGGCATGTTCGAAACCGAAACGCGCCGCGACTTCGAGCGGCGCGAACCGCAGACCCACGGCTTCCAGCTCGGGACGCAACATGCAGGTGAGTTGCACGTCTTCATGCGTGGCGTCGTTGAACCAGCTCATGGCGATCGGCTCGGAATCTCTGACGTCGGGCGGCGGGACCACCATCCGGATGTGCGGATGATCGACCAGCGCACGAAGCATGCGACGGCTACGGAGACTGAAGCCTCCGTTGAGCACCGGAATCACGACGGAGTCCGGGTTCTCGAGATCGCCGTACCAAGAAAAATCCTTCTTCCAGTAAATGCCTTCGGGTCTGTCGACGCGCGCGAGGTGTCCGGGCGCGCCGATATAGTCGTATTCGAGGAATTCATCGGTCCAGTTCGACGCGTCGAGCAGCCAGCCGTCTTCCTGGACGATCAGCACGTACTCCGTTTCGACCATGCGCCACAACGCGAACATCATGAAAAGGCTGTATTCCTTGAAGCTCAGCGGCGCGATGGCACGGTGACGAATGTCCGGCGGAAGATTGCCGGGTGCGGACGGGCTTAGAAGCAAGGCGGAAGCGCCGGGCATTTGCCGGCGGGAGAATTCGAGCGCCAGCGCCGCGCCGTGGGCGTCGTTCAGTCCGGTCACGGAGACCAGAGTGATGTTGCTGAAATCGGGCATGAAACACGTCGGATGATAAGGATGCCGAGCGATTCTAAATCACTGGCATTCGACGCCATCTCAAAAGGCTGGGTCATTCATCGACGCGCATTTGGCGGCGAGAATATGGTTTTGACGGGGAAAGTGCGCGATCATTTTCGATGAAGCGAGCAAATCGATCGGGTGGCTGACCGGTTTGGTTCCACCATCTTGCCTACTCCGGAACGAACCTCAATCGGTATCCACGTTCCTGAAGCATACGTGCAAATGCACGTTCTCCATGTTTCTTCATGACGGCGCTTAGTCTGATTTGAAATTGGACCGTGGGCGGATCGATACTCACTAGCCTCCGCCACGAGCAATGGTGACCAAACAGCGTCATGGTGTTGAAGTTGCGATGCAAATATCCGGCGTTTTCCATTCCAAAGCGCGCGCATAGCTCCGCCGGCGCGAAGCGTATTCCGACGGCCTCCAGTTCCGGGCGCAAAATCGCGGTCAACTGCACATCTTCGTTGGGTGCGCCGTTGACCCATGTCATCTTGAGTGAATCTCCGCCTACGCTATCCGGCGGCGGGATACGCACCATGATCTCGGGATGGTCGGCGAATACACGCATCATGCGCCGGCTGCGCAAACAGAAGCCACCGTTGAGCACGGGCATGACCCGCTTGCCCGGCTGATCAAGTTCCAAGCCCCATTTGTGGTGAACAACCCATTGCGTTCTGTCTTGGGTATCGATGCGCCCGACATGAGTCGGCGGCCCCACGTAATCGTAGTCCAGGAACTCGTCACTCCAGTTATTCGCATCGAGGACCCAGCCATCGTCCTGGACAATCAGCGCAAAGTCCGTTTCGATGACACGCCATAGCGCGAACATCATGAACCAGCTGTACTCTTGATACGTGAGGGGTGCAATCTTTCGATGTTCGATTCCTGCTGGCAGGTTCGCCGGAGCATGCGGACTGCACAATAATGCGCGCGCACCCGGCATTTGTTGCCAACTCAAAGTAAGTGCATCGGCCGCCCGCCCGGCATTCGAACACCCGGTTACGGATACGATCGTAATGTTGCTGAAATTCTGCATTCTTTTTCCATGAACTGCGGATAAGCGACCCAATGCTGTTATGAAAGGGCCTGCCAAGGTTCCGTTTCGTCGATGTCGGCAGGTCGGCGAGTCTATGCTTATGGCATGTCGACGGGCCATAGAAATAGTGCGAATTCAAGTCGCATAGGTAGACGAATCCACAGGGTCAGGACCGTCCAGACAACGAATCGAAAAATCTGTGCAGCGGGCGTGTTTATCCGGAAACGCGCACACACCATCGAGCAGGGCCTTCTTTCCGGGCACCACTCGATGGCGACGTTCTGGAAACCGCGATTATTGGATCGGCAGACTGGAAAGCGCTTTCTCGGCGTTGACAATTCCGCCCCCGCATCCCTCAGGGCAGCGTCCGGCCATCGAAGTGGCCGTAGAGACCAGAACACTCTTGATCTGGTCCAGCGTCAAACTCGGTTGCTTTTCGAGCATGAGCGCGATCACACCCGATACGTGCGGGGCAGACTGTGACGTGCCGCTTGACAGCTTGTAGGAGTTGTTCGATTGCGGAGCTGTCTTCCCTTCGTCAGTAAGCGAGATAATTGCCTCGCCCGGCGCCATGACCGTGACCGACGAGCCATAGTTCGAAGTAGCCGAGCGATTGCCAGCAGAGTTTGTCGCACCAATAGATAGCACTCCACGGCAGTTTGCGGGCAGTTGAGTGGATGCGTCGGCATTGGCATTTCCACTTGCCGCGACGATCACGGCGCCTTTTTCAACTGCAAAGCTGACTGCGTCTTGCATGGTCTTACTGCATGCGCCGATACCACCGAGACTCATGTTGATCACGCGCGCTGGATAAGGGTTATCAGGTACGCCTGACACTGAGCCTCCCGCGGCCCACACGACGGCATCCGCGATGTCCGACAACTCGCCGCCACAGCGCCCAAGCACCCGGACCGGCAAGATCTTGCTGTTATATGCGACGCCGGCGATTCCAGTCCCATTATTGGTCTTTGCCGCGATGATTCCAGCAACGTGGTCCCCGTGCCACTCCGAGTCCTTCGCGGAATTCTGCACACCCGAGGGGCATACGTCCCCTATCTGCGTCCAATTGCCGGGGTCCGTCGCATCGGATGAACGCCCGGACCGGTTTCTATCGTAGTTTGCATTGCTTATAAAATTGTATCCGGGAAGCGTCTGACCATCGAGATCCCTATGCGATGTATAGCCCGAATCGAGCACCGCAATCACGACGCCCTTTCCGGTCGCTTGTTCCCACGCAGCAGGCATCGCAATGGCGGTCGCCTGGCTCGACAAATTCCACTGATAGCTGTTATAGAACTGATCGTTCGGCACGAGATTCGCCTGCAGCATTAGGTTAGGCTCGATGTACTCCACCTCCGGGCTCTTCAGATACTCCACCATGAACGCCTGAGCCTCAGAGGAACTCATGCGCTTCGACGCCCGGATGACGTGCCCTCGACCACGCGTCACACTTCTTTCTTCGATCGAAAGATTCCTCAGTTTGGCCACGCGCGCATTGTTCGAAGTGGCCAGCGTAGCGTCGTTGATTGATCGATGCGCGGCACTGTCACCACTGCCGCTCTCGTTCGCCTGCGAGCGGTAATAGACGATGAAACTGTCGTACTCGCTTCCCTGAAGCAATCCGCTGACATTCGCGCGCGATGCATACTCCGTAGGAATTTCGTTCGCAGCGAGCCTCGTTGTCGCTTTCATTTGAGTGGACTCGGGCAACACCGATCCGAGTTCGGAAGATCCCCCGCCGCAGGCTGCGAGACTAGCGGAAGCAGCCATGATTAAAGCAATAGTTCTTTTCTTCATTATTTTGATTCTATTTTTTAATTCGTATACCTAATTTATAGGAACGTAATACATGAACTTACGACTAACACGCTATGCGACCATGCCGTCCTCCTTCGTCGATGATGAGTTCCCGAAAACCTCCCTAGCGTCATCGTCTGGGGGCGATGTCTTCCAGTGTGTCGCCCTATGCCTGCTCACTCCGCAGCGAACGTTACGCGATACCCGCGCGCCTCCAACATACGCACGACATCCATTTCCCGGAATGCCCGCTGTGCCAAACTGCGTTTGACTTTGTACTCCACGCTCGGTGGATCGATGCTGACCAGACGGCGCCAGAAAGCATGATGGCCGAATAGGTCCATGAAATCGGCATCGCCATAGATAGGACCGGAGTCTTCCACCGCGAACAGCTTGCACAAATCGAGCGGAGCGTACTTGATCCCGACCGCCTCGAGTTGCGGACGCAAAGTGGCAGTCAGTTGCACGTCTTCATTGGGTGCGCGATTACTCCAGCGCATGCGAAATTCGCTGTTATCGAGTAATTCCGGCCGCGGAATCTCAACCTTGATTTCCGGATGATCCATCAATGCGCGCAACATGCGCCTGCTGCGCAGGCTGAAGCCTCCATTCAAAACAGGCCGCACGACATGGCCCGGACGATCTATCCGATCGCGCCATTTGAAGTGTGAAATCCATTCGGTACCGGCGGCCGATTCGACGCACGCCTGATGAACGGGTGCCCCTATGTAGTCGTAGTCGAAGAATTCGTCACGCCAGTTATTGCCGTCCAGAACCCAGCCATCATCCTGCAAGACGAGCGCGAAATCGGTGTCGATCAGCTTCCAAAGCGCAAACATCACGAACCAGCTGTATTCGTGGTAGTTCATGGGAGCGATCTTGCGGTGCGCGATTCCTTCAGGCAGCCCGCGCGGCGAATTCGGACTGCAAAGTAATGCGCGCGCGCCTGGCATCTGTCTGCGACTCAATTCCAGCGCTGGAACGGCGCGCGTGGCGTCCTGCAAACCTGTTACGGAAACCAAAGTAATTCGATTAAAGTTCGCGCGCGTCATGCTGTTGCGATGGTCCGATATATGAATAGTGCCTTGATACAGCGGTATTCATATTAGGGGCGCATCGCTCATGCATCAATAGAACTAATCGGAAAACGGATCGTCAACGACCAATGTCAATCCGTTCGATCGACGATGTGACGCGGGCTTCCTCACGTAAAAGGGATGCGGCACACGCTTCGCCCGTGGGTCAAAACCCGCCATGCGCCGCCAGCCACGCCTCCTCATCGGCGCGCATTTCGCGTCCGAGAATCCGATTGCGATGCGGAAAGCGTCCGAAGCGCTCGACCACTTCTGCGTGCTCCAGCGCCGATTCATGGAAGCTCGAAACGCCGGTCTCTTCTTTCAGCTTTGCGAATAAGCGCAGCGCCTCGCGCTGGCTCCCCATCGATTCATCGTGCTCGAACGGCATGTACGCGAACGCGCGATGGTACGCACTCGGCAAGCGCAGATCGTCGCCGCGCTCGACCAGCGTCTTCGCCAGCGCGAGCGCACGCGCATCGCCCGCAAACGCGCGCGGCGTGTTCCGATGACAGTTGCGCGAAAACTGATCGATGAGCACGATCAGCGCAAGCGTGCCGAGCGGCGTGCTTTCCCACTCGCGCAAGCCGCCCGCGTGCGCCTCGTCGAGCAGCGCGCCGAAACGTTCGGTGAGCAGCGAATCGAAGGCGCGCTTCTTCTTCCACCACAGCTTGCGATCCTGACCGAATTCCGCTGAACCGGGCGCGCCGAACCAGAGATCGAGCACGGCCTGAGCGCGCGGATCCATGTTCAGACGAGTTCCAGCACCAGTCGCCGCGTGCGCGCGCTCTTTTTCTCCAGCTTCGCGATGCGCAACTCGCCGATCTCCTCCGTGTTGCGCACATGCGTGCCGCCGCACGGCTGCAGATCGACATTCTCGATGCGCAAGAGACGCACGCGGCCGAGGCCCGTCGGCGGCTTCACGCTCATCGTGCGCACGAGCTCGGGACGCGCGGCCATTTCATCGTCGGTGATCCATTCGGTCTGCACGCCGTGCGCGCCGCCGATCAGCGCGTTGAGCTTCGCTTCGACGGCTTCGCGCTCGATCGGCTCGACCGTCGCGAGATCGAGCCGCGCATATTCCGTCGTGATGCTGCAGCCGTCGACGGGATACGGCAGCACCGCGCAGATCAGATGGCTCGCCGTATGCAGCCGCATGCGCCGGTAACGCTGCGCCCAGTCGATCTCCGCGCCCACCTTGTCGCCGGTTTTCAGCTTCGCAAGCGCATCCTCCTGACCGGGCGCGGGAACGTGAACCGCGTCATCCGGCGTTGCGCCTTCGAACTTCGCCTTGCGCGTATCGGCGATCGCGATGACCGTCCCGTCCGCGAGCGTCAGCGTGCCGGCATCGCCCGCCTGGCCGCCGCCGAGCGGATAGAACACGGTTTGATCGAGGTGGATGCCCTGCTCGTCGATGGCGGTGACGGTCGCGTCGCAACGCGTCTGATAAGCGTCCTCGCGAAAGAGTGCGCGTGTGCTCATGGTCGTGCTTCCTTGCGATGAGGCGAAAAAGCCGATGATGCATCAGCCGCGCCCCGCCTGAACCGGTACAAAAGAAAGCGAATCAACCGGGACGGTTGCGCATCCAGTCAGCGGTATCGAAGAACGAAGTGAGCAGCCGCTCGCGCAAGGATGCGTCGATGCCGATGTCTTCCATCGCCCACGCCATGCAGCGCAGCCATTGATCGCGCTCGCTCGATGCAATCGCGAACGGCAGATGCCGCGCCCGCAAACGCGGGTGACCGAAGCGGCTGATGTAGTGATCCGGCCCGCCCATCCAGCCGCACAGGAACCAGAACGTCTTGTCGCGCGAATTGTCGAGCGTCGGCGGATGCAGCGCGCGGATGCCCGCGAACTCCGGCTCGAGGTCCATCAGATCATAGAAACGGTCGACGAGCGCGCGCACGCGCTCTTCGCCGCCGACCAGCTCGAAAGCGGTCGGCTTTTGCACATCGTCTTCGGGATTGACGTCGGTCATTGCTCTGATTCGAAAAACTACGCGTCGCGCAGCGATTGCAGCGCGGGGCGCGCCAATACGCGCCGCAGGCTCAGCCAGCCGCCGAGCCCCGCGCACGCGACGCCCGCGACGATGCCCACCGGCACGAGCCACGGATTGAAATCGATATGAAACTCGAACACGCGCGCCGCCAGCACATAGCCGATGCCCTGCGCGCCGACCGCGGCCATCAGCCCGGACAGCGCGCCCACGGCGACGAACTCGGCGACCTGCACGGAGCGGATCTGTCCGTGCGACGCGCCGAGCGCGCGCAACAGCGCCGATTCGCGCACGCGTTCGTCGCGCGTGCCGGCAAGGGCCGCGTAGAGCACGAGCACGCCCGCCGCGAGCGTGAAGAGGAACAGGAACTGCACCGCGCCGATCACCTGCGCGAGCGTGCGATGAATCTGCGCGAGAATCGGCGCGATATCGATCGCCGTCACGTTCGGATAACGCGCGACGAGCCCGTCGATCACGCGTTGCTCGTCCGCCGGCAGATGAAAGCTCGTGATGAAGGTCGCGGGAAGATCGGCGAGCGCGTCGGGCGGCAGCAGCACGAAGAAGTTGACCTTGAACGAATTCCAGTCGACCTTGCGCACGCTCGTCACCGGCGCTTCGACCGGCAGTCCGGCGACGTCGAAACGCAGCACGTCGCCCATCTTCACGCGGATCGTCTTCGCGATGCCCTCTTCGATCGACACCTGCGGCTTGCCGTCTTTGCCGAACCACGCGCCTTGCGTGACGCGGTTATCGCCGGGCAGTTCGGTCGTGTACGACAGATTGAATTCGCGATCGACGAGGCGCTTCGCGTCGGCACGGTCGTAGTTGTCCGGATTCACAGCCTTGCCGTTGATGGCGACGAGACGCGCGCGCACCATCGGCGAAAGCGCGGCGTCGGGCTGGCCGTGCGCGTGCAGATAGTCGAGCACGCCGGCGCGCTGGTCCGGCTGAATGTCGATGAGAAACTGATTCGGCGCGTCGGGCGGCGTCGCGTCGCGCCAGCCCTTGATGAGATCGTTGCGCGTCATGCCGATGAGCAGCAGACACATCAGCCCGATGCCGAGCGCGGTGATTTGCAGCGCGCTCGACCCGCTGCGCCGCTCCAGCGACGCAAGCGCATAACGCCAGCCGACGCCCGCGCGGCTGCGCTCGCGCCGCACGAAGCGCGCCGCCGCCCAGAGCGCCGCGCGCGCGATCGCGCCGAACACGAGCAGGCCCGCCGCGAAACCGCCCGCGACGATGCCGCCGAGCTTCAACTCGCCCGCCGCGACGATCAAAAGCGCCGCGAACAGCAGCACGCCGACGCCATACGCGGCATGGGCGACGCGTTGCGCATCGCCAAGCTCGCGCCGGATGACATGCACCGGCGGCACGCGCGTGATCGGCAGAAGCGGCGGCAGCGCGAAGCCGAGCAGCAGCACGAGCCCCATCGCGACGCCTTGCAGCGCGGGCCAGACGCTCGGCTGCGGCAGTTCGACATCGACGAGCGAGCCGAGCCAGTTCAGCAGCACGAGATGCCCGCCGAAACCGAGCACGACGCCCGCCGCGCTGCCGATCAGGCCGATCGCCAGAAATTCGTTCAGGAAGAGCGCGCGCAGCGTGCGCTGGCTGACGCCGAGACAGCGCATCGCGGCGCAGCCGTCGAGATGACGCCGCGCGAAACGATGCGCCGCCATCGCGATCGCGACCGCCGCGAGCAGCGCCGTCAACAGCGACACCAGCGTGAGGAAGTGGCTCGCGCGATCGATCGTCTGGCGCACTTGCGGCTGGCCGTCGGAGAGCGATTCCAGCGCGACGCCGCGCAGCTTGCCGCCATCGACGTTCTCGCGCGCGAACTTCGCGAACTGCTCGACCTGGCTGTCGGAACCGGCGACGAGCAGGCGATACGTCACGCGGCTGCCGTAGCCGATGAGTCCCGTGGCGGCGATTTCGTCGGCGCGCATCATCAGGCGCGGCGAGAAATTGACGAACGAGAAGCCGCGATCCAGTTCGCGCGTGATGACGCCCGCGACCGTGAACGTGCGCGTGCCGACTTTCACCGTGCCGCCGACCTTCGTCTTGAGCGCATCGAGCAAGGCGGCGTCGACCCAGACGGTGCCGGGCGCGGGAATGCCGTGCGCGGGCGCATCGGCGGCGTCGACGGCGGGCGCGATGCGCAGCGCGCCGCGCAACGGATAGCCCTGCGTCACGCCCTTGATCGCCGCGAGGCGCGAGAGCGGCTGCGCGGACGTCGAACTGATCATGCTCGGGAAAATCGTCGTGCCCGCCGTCTCGAGTCCGAGCGATTTCGCTTGCGTTGCGAACATCGGATCGACGGGATGATCGGCGCGCACGACGAAATCGGCGGCGATCATCTGGCGTCCGTCGCGCGCGAGCCCTTGGCGCATGCGATCCGCGAGAAACCCGACGCTGGAGAGCGCCGCCACCGCCAGCACCAGCGCGAGCAGCAGCATCGTGAGCTCGCCCGCGCGCCAGTCGCGGCCGGTCATGCGCCACGCCTGACGCATCGTCTGCATGAAACCGAGCGTGATGTGCGGATGCGAATGTCCTGCCTTACGTGCGGCCTGATCGTTCCTGAATGCGGTGCTCAATCGTGCTTGCTCCGCAGCCGGTTCATCCGATGTTCCGAGCTCGGCAGCATGTGCTTGGCCATGCGCGACACCCCGCCGTGCACGCCGCGCGCGAGCCTCGGCAGCGCCCAGCCCGCCAGCACCAGAAACGCGAGAAGCAGCACGAGAAACAGCAGCGGCACGAAGAGCGCGAGCGCGATGCCGGTGACCGCGCCGACATCCTCGGTCGCCGACGCCGCCCAGTTCGACACCGGCTCCGGCGACAGATTGATGAGCGCCCGCGTGCCCGCCTTCGCGAAATGCGATGCACCGGCGAGCGTGCCGCCCGCGAGCGCGGCGATGGTGAGCATGGCGGGATCGGCGTGGCCGAGGGAGCCGGCGGCGAGCACCGCGCCCGCCGGAATGCGGATGAACGTGTGCACCGCGTCCCACAGGGAATCGAAGGCGGGAATTTTATCGGCGAGAAATTCGACGACCGCGAGCACGCCCGCGACGCCGATCACCCACGGCGAGCCGAGCACCGCAAGCGAATCCGGCAGATGAACGATTCCCATGCGCTGGAACATGCCGGCGATGAAAACAGTGAGATACAGGCGCAGCCCGCTCGCCCATGACAGGCCCGCTGCGAGCGAAAGTGACTCAAGCATTGCCGTCTCCCTTAATGCCGCCAGCTGCCGGCGTTCGCCGCTACGGGACGATTTGCCGACTGAAAAGAGCGGTCTTTGCGGCAGATGCCGGAAGAAGCCGCCTACATCCGCGAAGATAGAACGAAAACACGCAAAACGTTGCGCTCAGACAAATGCGGATGACCTCGAACCATTATATCCACGCAAATACGCGCGGTGCAGCACGGTTCAAGCGATTGGCGTTCCCGGCGCCCTCAGTGTCCTGACGAGAGCTTGAGCCCGATCAGCCCGGCGACGATCAGCACCGCGCTCAGGATGCGCGCCGCCGACAGCGCTTCGCCCATGAACACGATTCCGAAGACGAACGCGCCGACCGCGCCGATGCCCGTCCAAACGGCGTAGGCCGTGCCGAGCGGCAGTTGCTTCATGGCCATCGCGAGCAGGACGAAGCTGCCGAGCGCGGTGATGACGGTAAAGACGGACGGTCCGAGCCGGGTGAAGCCTTCGGACGATTTGAGACCGGCCGCCCAGGCGACTTCCAGCAGACCGGCGACGAAAAGAAGAATCCAGGACATCGAGCGACTCCCTTGAAAAATGGGGCCGTCCCCGACGAAACGATGCGCATGCGGTCGTCCGCATGGCTTAGGCGCGAAAGCCGAAGATTGTACCAAACGGGTGCATTCGCGGCACGCGCACGCGGCGCTTCGCCGCGCGGCGTGTGGTCGCGTTCCTTGAAACCATGCTATTAAGGAGAAAAGCGCCCGCGCGAGGCGCGCCTTTCGACACATCCGCTGCAAAAAGCCTGAACAAGGAGCGTTCATGGATATCGACTCGGTCCTGCTCTCCCGCTTCCAGTTCGCGTGGGTCGTCGCCTTTCACATTCTGTTGCCGGCCTTCACGGTCGGTCTGTCGTGCTTCATCGCGACGCTCGAATTCAACTGGTGGATCACGAAGCGCGACGTCTATCGTCGCCTGTCGGCGTTCTGGCTGAAAATTTTCGCGGTGTCGTTCGGCATGGGCGTGGTGTCGGGCATCGTGATGCCGTTTCAGTTCGGCACCAACTGGAGCCGTTTTTCGGATGCGACCGCGAACGTCGTCGGCCCGCTGATGGGCTACGAAGTGCTGACGGCGTTCTTCCTCGAATCGGCGTTTCTCGGCGTGCTGCTCTTCGGGCGCAAGCTCGTGCCGCAGTGGGCGCATGTGATGTCGGCGATTTTCGTCGCGGCGGGCACCGTGATCTCGTCGTTCTGGATTCTCGCCGTCAATAGCTGGATGCAGACGCCGCAAGGCCACCGCCTGCTGCCGGACGGCCGCTTCGAAGTGGTGAGCTTCTTCGACGTGATCTTCACGCCGTCGTTTCCGTACCGGCTCGGGCACACGGTGAGCGCGTTTCTCGTGACGGCCGGCTTCGTGATTCTCGGCGTCGGCGCGATGTATCTGCGCCAGCGCCGCGCGCTCGAGGAAAGCCGCGTGATGGTGAAGATGTCGCTGATCTTTCTCATCATCATGGTGCCGGTGCAGATGGTGATCGGCGACGCGCATGGACTCAACACGCTCAAGCATCAGCCGGCCAAGCTCGCGGCGATGGAAGCGCTCTGGGAATCCGGCACGCGCGTTCCGGCCAATCTCTTCTCGATTCCCGATCAGGACGAGGAACGCAATCACTTCGAAATCTCGATTCCGGTGCTCGGCAGCATTTATCTCACGCACGACCCCAACGGCTACGTGCGCGGCCTCAAGGACTTTCCGCGCGAGGACCGGCCGCCCGTCGCGGTCGTGTTCTTCGCGTTTCACATCATGGTCGGCATCGCGCTGCTGATGTTCGCGCTCGTGCTGTGGGGCATCGTGCAGTTCGCGCGCGGGCGCATCGAGACGAGCACGCGCTGGCTGCGCGCGGCGACGTGGGCGATGCCGCTCGGCTTCATCGCGGTGATCGCCGGCTGGACGACGACCGAGGCCGGCCGTCAGCCGTGGACCGTCTACGGCATCCTGCGCACGAAGGATTCGGTGACGCCCTCGCTCACCGCCGCCGATGTCGGTCTCTCGTGGCTGCTCTATGTGCTCGCCTATCTCGTGATCTTCGGCGCGGGTTTGTTCCTGCTGCGGCGGCTGGTGCGCGTCGGGCCGGCCGAAGTCGGCCATGCGCACGAAAAGGACGAACTCGATACGAAGGCGCGCGCGGCGCGTCCGCTGTCGGCGGTATCGGCGGGCGCGAACGGCGCGACGCCCCGCGTGAGCGAGGACGACATCGTGCCGCCCGGCCGCGGACGCAAATAAGCAACGAACCGGAGAACGCGATGCTCGATCTCGTGCCGCTGTGGGCCGCCATTCTCGCGCTGGCGGTGTTCATGTATGTGCTGCTCGACGGCTTCGATCTCGGCGTAGGCATGGTTTTTCTGCTGCGCCGCGACGCCGAATCGCGCAATCTGATGATCAACTCCGTCGCGCCCGTCTGGGACTTCAACGAGACCTGGCTCATTCTCGGCGGCGGCGGATTGTTCGCGGTGTTTCCGCTCGCGTTCGCGATCATCGTGCCGGCCGTTTATTTCCCGATTCTCTTCATGCTGCTCGGGCTGATCTTTCGCGGCGTCGCGTTCGAATTCCGCGAAGTGACCGGCGCGCGCAAATGGCTGTGGGACGATGCGTTCGGCTGCGGCTCGCTCGTCGCGACGTTCTCGCAGGGCATCGTGCTCGGCATGTTCATCCAGGGCTTCCCGATCGAAGGCCGCGTCTACGCCGGCACGAGCTGGAACTGGGTCGCGCCGTTTCCGTTGCTCGTCGGCGTGGGGCTGATCTTCGGCTATGCGCTGCAAGGCACGACGTGGCTCGTGCTCAAGACCGAAGGCGAACTGCAGGACTGGAGCCGCAAGATGGCGCGCTATGCGCTCATCGGCGTGATCGCGTTCATTCTGCTCATCAGCCTGTGGACGCCGCTCAAGGACGCGCGCATTGCCGCGCGCTGGTTTGCCTTCCCCGACAGCCTGGCGTTCGCGCCGGTGCCTGTGCTCACCGTGCTGCTCGCGTGGACGCTCTGGTCGAGCCTCGCGAAAGACCGCGACGTAATGCCGTTCCTGTGCTCGATCGGGCTCTTCTTTCTCGCGTTCACGGGGCTCGTCATCAGCCTGTGGCCGTTCATCGCGCCGCCTTCGGTCACGCTCTGGGATGCGTCCGCCGCGCCCTTGTCGCATCAGTTTCTGCTGATCGGGACGATGTTTCTGCTGCCCGTCCTGATGATCTACGTGATCTGGTCGTACTGGGTGTTCCGCGGCAAGGTACGCGGCGACATGGGTTATCACGCGGAATAGTCAGAGCTTCTGCTGCGTGGCGAGCGACAGGATGCGCGCCCATTTGTGCGCCTCGCCGCGATCGCGCATCGGCAGCGTCCATTCGCCGTGCTTCGCGTCCCGCACGTCGAGCACGACCTGCCACGCGCCGTTCGTTCCATTCGCCTGCCGCATGCGCGCGCCGCGCAGGTCCGCGAAGATATAGCTGCCGCGCTCGTCGCCGACGCGCACATCGCACAGACGCTTGCCCGCCGCGACCCGCACGCCGCCCCAGTCGGATTTGAGTTCGTGGGTCCAGTCGCCGTGTTCGCCTTTGCGCAGATTCGGCGCGATCTCGCGGCGGCTCGCGAGCCAGCGCATCACGCCCGCCGCGATGATCGCCAGCACGACGATCGCAACCGCCACCGCGACGCCGAGGCCGAAGTGCGCGTATAGCGCGTCGAACGACCATATCGCGCCGTAAATCAGCAATCCTAAGACGATCAGTCCGACGACGATGGGCATCGCGCCTCCCGCACGCTCAATCGATGAGACCGCAGCGTATCACTGCGCCTTGTGCTTCGCGTTCCAGTCGCGCAGCGCCTGCAGCGTGTTGGCGACGTGCTGGTCCGGCGACAGGCTCGTGTATTCGTAGATGACGCGGCCGTCGGGCGCGATCACGTAGGACACGCGATTGGCCATCGTGCTTTTCATCGGCATAGAGGCGTCGTAGGACTTGATGATCTTCGAGTTTTCGTCCGCCGCGACCGGAAACTTGCTGCGGCATTCGCTCACCGAAAACTTCTTCAACGTATCGATGTTGTCGTGCGACACGCCGATGACCGTCGCGCCTTCGGCCTTGTACTGATCGACCGCTTCCGCGAACTCATGCGCCTCGATCGTGCAGCCCTTCGTGAACGCCGCCGGATAGAAGTACAGCACGACCGGGCCTTTCTTGAGGGCATCGGCGAGCGAATAGTCGTACACGTTGCCGCCGAGCGACGCCTGCGCGGTGAAGTCGGGCGCGGCATCCCCGGGCTTGAGCGTCGCGCCTGCGACGAGCGGATAAACGGCCGCGGCCGCGGCCATCGCCAGAACAGCAGCCGCTTTCATACCGGAAAATCTTTTCATGCGCGCTCCTTTCGAAGACCTCGTTCATGCAAAGACGCCGGCTATGCGTCGTCCTCGCCCTGATCCATCCGGTGTTGCGCGAACCACGCCGCCGCTTCGAATTGCAGTTTCGCGAGCACCGCGGGCGTGAGCACGTCGAGCGATGGCTGCGCGTGCCGGCTCGCGTCGATGGCGGGCGCATCGCCCCGCTCGGCAGCCCGCGCGATGCCGAGCAGCGCGCCGAGCAAGCCTTCGCCCGCGAGAATGGCCGTGCGGATTTCGGCCGCCAGATGGAGCTTATCGAGAATTTCCACGGGCTGCATGTTCAGCACGACATGCACGAGCGAGAAGATGCCGGTCATGAACGCGGCGTCGGAGAAGGCTTCGTCGGCGGGACGCAGCTTTTCGGCCGCGAGCTCCAGGAAGCGCGCGCGCGTGCCGACGAGTTGCAGCAGCGGATCCGAGCGCCACGGCAAACCGCTGCCGTCCGCGTAAAGCAGCAGCTGCGCCCAGCGCATCAACTGGCGCGTGCCGGTCGCGGCGATCGCCTCGCGCAACGACGACACGCGCCGCCCGCGCGTCTGCGCACTCGAATTCGCGAGACGCATCAGCTGCACGACGATATCCGGATTGCGCTTCAGTTCCGCTTCCAGCTCGCGCAGGCCCGGCTCGCCGGCGAGCACGGCCATGAGGCGCAGGAGCGAGCCGCGCGCCGGGCTCTCGCGCCGCGCCGAAAGCACCTGCGGCCGCGCGAAGAAATAGCCCTGAAAGAGATCGAAGCCGAGACGTTTGGCGCGCGTCAGATCGTCGAACGTCTCGATCTTTTCCGCCACGAGCAGCTTGCCGCGCCGCTTCACTTCCGCAGCGAGTAGCGGCAGATGCCGATCGTCCGCGGCGAGGAAATCGACCTTGACGATATCGACGGTCGGCAGCGCGGCGTGCAGCGCGTCGTCGAGCTTCACGACGTCGTCGAGCGCGAAGTGAAAGCCCGCGTTGCGCAACTGCGCGCAGCGTTTGAATAGCGACTCGTCGAACGTGATGCTTTCCAGCAGCTCCAGCACGAAACGCTCGGGCTGCATGATGTGGACGATGTCGTCGAACAGCAGCTCGCGGTTCATGTTCACGTAACCGGGATGCGGCCCGAGCACCGCCGGCACGCCCATCTCGCCGATCGTGCGCGCGACGACATGCGCGGTCGCCTGGACGTCGTCGTGGATGCGGGCGCGATTGTCGGGGCTGTCGCGAAAGAGCAGTTCGTAGGCGACGAGCGCGCCTTCGCCGTCGAGGATCGGCTGACGCCCGACATAGACGCTTTGCCCGCGCCGCGCCGATGCCGCGCGCTTCAGGGAAGAATCGGGCATGGCGCGGACCGGTCGGATGCGCGCGGCGGCGCCGTGAAGCGTTGCGTGATGGCCGGCTCGATGGCCTTGGCTATGGCACAGGCCGGCCGCTTGGTGGATTCGATCATGGGGCGAACGAGTCGAACGGAATTCTGATGGTCAACAGCACGGCGAAAGCCCTGCGTCCGGCGGCACACCGACGAGAGAACGGGTTCCCGGCCGCAAACGCGCCACTGTAACCGAATTCTCCTGACGAGATAATATGAAACCTCATATCGACAATAACTGGACATTCTTGATGCCGCGATGCGCCCGCCGCATCCGCGCCGCCGGTTAAAGAAATCCCCGATCGCGCCGATAACTCGCCTGATAGAGCGTGTCGCGCCTCATTGCGGCACGTCCCGGCCGGAACCCGCGAGGCGCGTGTTCCGCGCGCCGCCGCCTGGCCGAAAAAGCAGGCGCTGCCGCCAGAAACCAACGAGACCATGCAAGCGAACCGGATCAACGTCTCCCGCCGCGCACCGTGGCGCATCGCGCTCGATGCGCTCTCTCGCGCATGGGGAAGCGCCGCGCGCGAGCGGCATCCCGAGAGCGCCGGGGAGCCGCCCGCGCCCGCGACATCGCCCGGGGCCGGCGCGCCGGATGCGCCCGTCGCCGCCGTCGCGAATGCCCTGACCGACGCGTCCGAGGCCACGCTCGGCGCGGTCGACTTCCTCGCCCAGCTCGACGACGCGCTGCGCTTCCAGTATGTATCGGATGCGAGCATCGAGTTCATCGGCTATCACCGCGATTATCTGAGCATGCTGACGCTGCACGATCTCGTCGCATCCGAGGAAGCCGACGAGCTGCATGCGCTCGTCGCGCGGGCGCGCGTGAGCGGCAAGCTCGAATCGGCGACGCTGACGGTCGTGAAGTCGCTCACCTATCCGATCTGCGTCGAGTTGCGGCTCGTGTCGACGGCCGCGCGCGGCATGCCCGGCTTCGCGCTCGCCGCCTTCGACGTGACGCACTGGCGCGAGCGCGAAGCGGCGCTCGTGCATACGATCAATCACGATGCGCTGACGGGCCTCGACAATCTCATCGCCCTGAAGGCCGCGATCGTTGCGGCGCAGGACGAAGCCGAACTCACGCGCACGCACGCGGGACTCGTGCTGCTCGACATCGACGATTATCAGCGCATCAACCGCGCGCTCGGCTACGACGCCGGCGACGAGCTGCTGCGCGAAACCGCGCGGCGCATCCAGCATACGGCGGGACACGGCGAGCGCGTCGCGCGCGTGGCCGGCGACGAATTCGCCGTGCTGCTGCCGCCCGGCACCACGGCGGAACTCGCCGAAAGTCTCGGGCGGCGCTTGCTCACCGCGATCGCGCAGCCCTACCGGCATCGCGGGCAGCACACGCATTTGTCGGCGAGCGTGGGCGTCGCGCTGTATCCGGATCAGGCGGGCAGGCTCGCGCAAAGCGAAGCGCAGACCAACCTCTTGCGCATGGCCGATCAGGCGCTCGCGCAGGCGAAGGAATCGGGCGGCAATGCGCTCGTCTTCCACACGATCGACGACAACCCCGCTGACGCCGAGCGCCTCAAGCTCGAAGCGGACCTGTACGAAGCCGTGCGCAACGGTGAGTTCTCGCTCTACTTCCAGCCGATCACGAAGATCCGCACGGGCGCGGTGGTCGGCGTGGAAGCGCTGATGCGCTGGAATCATCCGGTGCACGGGCTCGTGCCGCCGTCGACGTTCATTCCGCTCGCGGAATCCATCGGCCTCATCAATTATCTGGGCAACTGGGTGCTGAAGGCCGCGTGCATGCAGATCGTGCAGTGGGACGCGATCGGCATCCGGCTCGATTACGTGTCGGTGAACGTGTCGCCGCAGCAGTTCCGCGACAAACGATTCACCGCCGCAGTGAAGGAAGCGCTCGCGCTCACCGGCATCGACGCGCGGCGGCTCGTGTTCGAGATCACCGAAAGCCTTTTGATGCACGATCCGGAGGAAGCGACGCGCCTGCTCGAAACGCTGACGACGATCGGCATCCGCTTCGCCGTCGACGATTTCGGCACCGGCTATTCGAGCCTCGCCTATTTGCAACGTTTTCCGCTCTCGAAGCTCAAGATCGACCGCAGCTTTGTCGAGAACCTGATTACGTCCCGAAACAATCGCGCGATCGTGAGCGCGGTGGTCGGGCTGGCGCAATCGCTCGGACTGGAGCTGGTGGCCGAAGGCGTCGAAACCGAGGCGCAGCGGGATTTGCTCGCGGACCTCGGATGCGACCATATTCAGGGCTGGCTCATCAGCCATGCGTTGCCGTCGGACGAGCTGGCGCGCTCGTTCCAGTCGCATTCGCTCGTATTGCACGAGACATTATGAACGGACGATTGTTCGTGTTTTAATCGAAGCACGCGCCGTAACTCCCTAATAACGTGTACATTTCGTTGTTGGGTGCTGGATTGCAGGACCGCCTCGGGTTAGCCGTCGCGTAACGAACGAGTTCTTATTTTTTGCAATGGCACGCACCAAGGCCGAACTACTGGACAAGCTGTGGTCGCGCATGAGCGAGCGCGGGGATTTCCCCATGCTGTCTCAGGCGCTGCGCTCGACTGTGTCCGCAATGAGCGATGACGACCTCGACTTCACGTCCCTCGTGCAAGTCGTGCTGTCGGACGTCGGCCTCACGCAGAAGGTGCTGCGGCTCGCCAACTCGGCGATGTACATCGCGTTCGGCGGCAACATCACCACCGTCACGCGCGCGTTGATGGTGCTCGGCATGGACGCCGTCGGTCATCTCGTCGTCGGGTTGAAGCTCGTCGACCACTTCCATCAGAGCGCGCCGCGCCGTATCGACGCGAAGCTCGAACTGAACCGCACCCTGCTCTCGGGCGCGGTTGCGCGGCAGCTCACCGAGCACAAGGACTTGCGCTCCGCCGAGGAAGCGGTCGTCTGCACGCTGATGCGGCAGATCGGCAAGCTGCTCGTCGCGTTCTATCTCGAACACGAGTGGGATCAGTTGCGCCGCAAGGCCGCTTCGGAAAACATCCCCGACAGCGCCGCCTGTGCCGCGCTGCTCGGCGTCACCTTCGACGAGATCGGCCTCGAAGCGGCGGACCGCTGGCGTCTGCCCGAGACGATTCGCGAAGGCATGCGCGCGACCGATCCGAACGCGCCTGTCGATGAAACCGTGCCGAAGCACGTTCGCTGGCTGCGCGCGATCTCCAACTATTCGACCGAAGTCGCGGACGCGCTCACGGCGCAAAACGTGGCCGCGGACGGCCGCGAATCGGTGCTCTTCGATATCGCGAACCGCTACACCGGACCGCTCAACACCGACGCCGACACGCTCACGTCGATGAGCCTCGCGCTCGCGAACGAAGAAGCGAGCGACGGCGTGATGCGCGAGATCTCCGAGCTGCAGGCCAACGCCGATGCCATGGCGCGCGCGAACGTATCGGCGGAGGCGCGCATCGGCGCGAGCGTCGCGGACTTGCGCTCGTTGCCGTCGAAGAATGCGCTCGCGCCGGCGCTCGCGCTCGCGTCGGAATCGATACTCGGCAGCCTGCATCTGTCGCGCACCGTGGTGTTCGTGCGCCAGGCCAACAACGAATTCCACGCGCGTCTCGGCCTCGGCGCGGGCGTCGAGCCGATGTTGCCGAAACTGCGCTTCTCGGCGGAGTTCCGGCCCGACGTGTTTCATCTCGCGATCAGCAATCCGGTCGGCATCTTCATCGAGAACGCGCACGACGCGCGCATCGACGCCCGCCTGCCGCGCTGGTACAAGGAGACGCTCGGCGAAGCGCAGGCGTTCGTCGTGCTGCCGGTGAAATCGAACGATACGACCGTCGCGCTGATCTACGGCGACTGGACCTCGCCGCAACACGTGCGCAAGATCTCGCCCGCCGAGATGAGCGCACTGAACGAGCTCACGAAGGAGCTGAGCCGTTTTTTCTTTAGCGCGAACTGGAAGGAAGTCGAGCTCATCTGAGCGGCTTCCTTCTTGCGCGCAGACCCCTTCCTCCGCCTTATTCCCGCTTCAGAATCGCCACGGCCTGCTCGCCGTATCGCACGATATAGCCGCCGTGCGCGCGCTGCCATTCGCGTGCTTCCGATTCGTTCGCAAACCAGTTCTTTTCGTAGTCGTTGAACGCGCCGGCGTCGAGCCGATAGCGGTCGATCGCCGCGTCCGGCTGTTCGTCGATGTGGGATTTGCACGCGTCCCAGCCTGGGTAGCCGAGTTCGACGGCGAGCATCGAAAGCAGATGCTTCAGTTGCAGATCGTCGCGCATCGCGTGCAGATCGGCGAGGCGTTCCGCGCGCGTGACGTTCGTCGCGAGCAGGCGGCGCAGAACGGGCATCGACGCGCTCGTATCGCCGTCGCGGGCGTGACGAAGCAGACGCCGCGCATGTTCGCGCAGATAGTCGCTATTGGAAACGGAAGAAGAGATCGGACAGGATGTAGACCACATGACGTTGTTCCTTTGTTGCGCCGTTCTCGCTGCGGCTATAAAGGTTCGACGTTGCGGTTCGATCCAAAGTTGAGGTGCTGCACGGCAGGTGCGTAAGACTTTCGCGAGACCGGGCGCCCTGCCGCGCCCGTCCGCGATTCTATCCTCAAGCCTTGCGTCAGGCCAACTGGAATTTTCCGACGAGCGACTTGAGCGCGCGCGCCTGATCGTCGAGCGATTGCGCGGCGGCCGCCGCCTGTTCGACGAGCGCGGCGTTCTGCTGCGTGTTCGCGTCCATCTTCGTGACGGCCTCGCCGATCGACTCGATGCCCGTCTTCTGCTCCGCCGATGCCGCCGAGATCTCGCCCATGATGTCCGTGACGCGGCGCACGGCCTTGACGACTTCCTCCATCGTGGCGCCCGCTTCCTGCGCGTAGGTCGAGCCGTCCGACACGCGCGACACCGATGTATCGATGAGCCCTTTGATCTCCTTCGCCGCCGACGACGAACGCTGCGCGAGACTGCGCACCTCGCCCGCGACGACCGCGAAGCCGCGTCCCTGCTCGCCCGCGCGCGCCGCTTCGACCGCCGCGTTCAGCGCGAGGATGTTGGTCTGGAACGCGATGCCCTCGATCACGCCGATGATGTCGCCGATGCTCTTCGCGCTCGCATCGATGCGCTGCATCGTTTCGACGACGCGGCCCACGACCGCGCCGCCCTTCTCCGCGATCTCCGACGCGCTCGCCGCGAGCGTGCTCGCCTGCTTCGCATTGTCGGCGTTCTGACGCACCGTCGACGTGAGCTGCTCCATGCTGGCCGCGGTTTTTTCCAGCGCGACGGCCTGCTCCTCGGTACGGCGCGACAAGTCGACGTTGCCCGTTGAAATCTCGCTCGATGCCGAAGCGATCGCCTCCGCGCTCGCCGCGATATCGCCGACGGTCGACGACAGTCCCGCCTGCATTTCGGAGAGCGCGTGAAGCATCGACGCGTCGTCGCGACGCTTGAGCTTGACCGGATACGCGAGATCGCCCGATGCGATGCGACGCGCGATGTCCTTCGCATAACCGGGCTCGCCGCCGAGCTGGCCGGCGAGACGCCGCACGACCCATTCGGAGACGACGATCGCGAGCGCGAACAACGCGAGCGTCAGCACCGACACCATCACGAACGACGAATGGAAGATGAACGCGGCGGATTCGATCGTCGCCTTGGCTGCGGCGCCGCGGCGCGCGACGAGTTCATCGACCATCTTTTCGAGCTTGCCCGTTTCGACGAGCAGCGACACGTCCTGCATGCCGACTTGCCAGTTCATCTGCGAGAGATCGAGCGGTTGCTCCTTCACGAGCTTCACGAACGTCCGCAGATTCTCGGCCCACTTGCCGAGCGCGATCGAGAAGTTCTTTTGCTGCGCGAGCGCGTCCTTGTCGGCGTGATCGATGTATTGCGCGAGCTGCGCCTGTTCACGTCCGATTTCGGCGAGCGATTGCTCGATCTGCGCGCCGAGATCGTCGCGCTCTTTCGCCGTGCTCGCGGTGAGCAGCATCTTCTGCGACCGGCTCGCGCGCAGCAGATAGCCGCGCGTTTCCTCGGCCGCGCGGCTCGCGACGTAGCCTTGCGTGTAGATGGATTCGGTCGCGCCGTTCAGACGGCTGATCTGCGTGAGCGAAATTGCGCCGATGACGAGCGTGCCCGCGAGCACGAGTCCGAAAGCCAGCCTGAGCGATGCCTTGACTGATAGCGTGCGCTTCGCTTCGTCATGCGCCTTGAAGCCCGCGTCTTTTGCGCCGCGTAGCGAAAACAGTTTCATCGATCGAATCCCCGAATTTGTTCTTTGGACTTGGCCGTCGTGAGGCGTGTCCTGGTCTGATCCCTGCCGGGAATACGGCAGGTTTGCGGGCTTTCTTGAGCCTTTTTTTAGCAGGAGCGCACGTTCGTTCGCTCCGCCGTCGCTTCTTATAACCGGCCAAAAAACCTTGCGTGCGACGAAATCGCAGCTTGATTCGCTGCCGATCCTGTCCGATTCGCGACAAAGCTTGGCAGGACAACGCGTCGGGGACAGCCTACACTTGTCAGAAATTCAGTCTGCGCATAAATGTCGCACTGACAAAAGATCGATTCCGAGACGCTTTCCTGCTTTCACAAGCCATCACTATGCAAACGAGCATCGACAAGGGCGCTTTGTCGCCTTCCGGCGCATCGGCCGGCGCTTCCGCCAACGCTTCTGCAAACGCTTCCGCCGCGACATCAGCGGGCGCGCAACGCACCGTTTATTCGGTTCTGGGCGCGATCAGCTTTTCGCACCTTTTGAACGACATGATCCAGTCGCTGATTCTGGCGATCTATCCGATGTTCAAGAGCGAATTCGCGCTCACGTTCGGACAGATCGGTCTCATCACGCTCGTGTATCAGGTGACGGCTTCGCTGCTGCAACCGCTCGTCGGCCTGTACACGGACAAGCATCCGAAGCCGTATTCGCTTCCGGTCGGCATGGGCTTCACGCTGTCGGGTCTCTTGCTGATGTCGGTCGCGGGCAGCTTCGGCACGCTCTTGATCGCGGCGGCGCTGGTCGGCTGCGGATCGTCGGTGTTTCATCCGGAATCGTCGCGGGTGGCGCGCATGGCGTCGGGCGGCAAGCACGGTCTCGCGCAGTCGCTCTTTCAGGTCGGCGGCAACGCCGGTTCGTCGTTGGGTCCCTTGCTCGCCGCGCTGATCGTCATCCCGCACGGGCAAAAGAGCATCGCGTGGTTCTCGGTGGCCGCGCTCGTCGCGATGTTCGTGCTGGCGAATATCGGCCGCTGGTACAAGCGTCATCCGGCGACGAAGAAGGGCCGCGCGCAGACCGCGCACGCGACGCTGCCGCGCAACAAGGTCGTCATGGCGATGAGCGTGCTCGTGCTGCTCGTGTTCTCGAAGTACTTCTATCTGGCGAGCATCACGAGTTACTTCACGTTCTATCTGATCAGCAAGTTCGGCATCTCGGTGCAGGCCGCGCAGATCCATCTGTTCGTGTTCCTCGCGGCGGTGGCGGCGGGCACGATCATCGGCGGTCCGGTCGGCGACAAGGTCGGGCGCAAGGCGGTGATCTGGGTGTCGATTCTCGGCGTCGCGCCGTTCACGCTCTTGATGCCTTACGCGAACCTGTTCTGGACGGGCGTGCTGTCGGTGATCATCGGGCTCGTGCTGGCATCGGCGTTCTCGGCGATTCTCGTGTATGCGCAGGAACTGATTCCGGGCAAGGTCGGGATGGTCGCGGGCTTGTTCTTCGGATTCGCGTTCGGCATGGGCGGCGTGGGCGCGGCGGTGCTCGGGCATCTCGCGGATGCGACCAGCATCGATTATGTGTACAAGGTTTGCGCGTTCCTGCCGTTGCTGGGCGTGTTGACGGTGTTGTTGCCGAAGACGCATGAGGGGAAGGCGAAGGCCTGAGCGCACGCGATGACGATCACAACGGGCACGCCGGACCGCGTGCCCGTTGTGTTTTGGGCGCTCAGTTTCCCAACGCCTCCCTCACCTGCATCAACGCGCCCGGATCCTCGATCGTCGGCAGCTCGCCCGGATCGCGCCCTTCCGCCAACGCCGCGATCGCGCGTCGCAGCAGCTTCCCCGAACGCGTCTTCGGCAGCATCGTCACGAAATGCACGCGCGCCGGACGCGCGATCGCGCCGAGCTGCGAATCCACCGCGTGACACAACTCCGCTTCCATGCCCTCGCGCGCGCCCGGCGCATTGATGCGATCCGCATCGCGCAGCACGACGAACGCCGCGGCCGCCTGCCCCTTCACGGAATCGGCGATGCCGACCACCGCGACCTCCGCGACCGCCGGATGCGCCGACAACGCCTCTTCGATCTCGCGCGTGCCGAGCCGATGCCCCGCCACGTTGATGACATCGTCGGTGCGGCCGAGGATCGACACGTAGCCGTCCTCGTCCTGCACACCCCAGTCGAAGGTCGAATAGACCATCTGATTCGGCACGCTCTTCCAGTACGTGTCGACGAAGCGCTGGTCGTCGCGCCACACCGTCTGCATGCAGCCCGGCGGCAGCGGATACGCCAGCGTGACGACGCCCTTCTCGCCGGGCGCGCAGGCATCGCCGGTCGCTTCGTTGCGCAGCGTGAGATTGAAGCCCATCGACGGTACGCCCGGCGAGCCGAGCTTCGACGGCAATTCTTCGATGCCGCGCGGAATCGCGATCATCGGCCAGCCGGTTTCCGTCTGCCAGTAATTGTCGATGACGGGCTTTTTCAACGCGCTCTGGATCCAGTGCGCAGTCGGCTCGTCGAGCGGCTCGCCCGCGAGAAACAGCGTGCGCAGGCTCGACAGATCGTATTTCTCCATCAGCGCCGGATCCTGCTTCTTCAGCACGCGGATCGCGGTCGGCGCGGTGAACATCAGATTGATCTTGTACTGCTGGACGAGCCGCCACCAGATGCCGCCGTCGGGACGAATTGGCGTGCCTTCGTACATCACGGTCGTGAGGCCGGCGATCAGCGGCGCATAAATGATGTAGCTGTGCCCCACGACCCAGCCGATGTCCGATGCGGTGAACATCGTGTCGCCCGGCGCGCCCTGAAAGATGTGCTCCATCGATGCGGCGAGCGCGACCGCGTAACCGCCGACATCGCGCTGCACGCCCTTCGGCCTGCCCGTCGTGCCGGACGTGTAGAGCACGTACGACGGCTCGTTCGATTCGAGCCATTCGCACGGCACGTGCGCGTCGAAAAATTGCTCGCGCAGCGGTTCGTACGCGACGAGATAACTCGCCTGCAAGCGCTCGGGCGCGAGTTGCCGGTCGATCAAGAGCACTTGCGGCACCTTGTATTCGGCGCGCGAGAGCGCTTCGTCGACGAGCGGCGTGTAGTCGATCACCTTGCCCGCGCGCGCGCCGGCATCGGCGGTGACGATGAGCGCAGGCTCGGCATCGTCGATGCGCGCCGCGAGATTCGGCGCCGCGAAGCCGCCGAACACGACCGAGTGGATCGCGCCGATGCGCGCGCACGCGAGCATCGCGAAGAGCGCTTCGGGAATCATCGGCAGATAGATGAGCACGCGATCGCCCTTCTTCACGTGCAGCGAGCGCATGACGGCTGCCATGCGGTTCACTTCCGCGTGCAGCTCGGCGTAGGTGTAGCGGCGCTCGATGCCCGTTTCCGTCGATACGTAGACGAGCGCGTCCTGTTGCGCACGCGACGCGAGATGCCGATCGACGGCGTTATGGCACAGATTGGTCTTGCCGCCGACGAACCACCGCGCGAACGGCGGCTTGCTGCGGTCGAGCACCCGCTCGAACGGCGTCTGCCAGTGAATGCGACGGGCCTGTTCGGCCCAGAACGCTTCGGGCTCGTCGATCGACCGTCGATACGCTTCTCGGTAAGTCGGCATGCGCGTCCTCTGCAAAGCGGCGTTGGCTGAGCCCTGAGCATAGAGCAGCCGTCCAACCCGCGCCAGACCGGGCGCGCCCTGATCGGTCCGGCGCGTCAGAGCGCCCGGGTTCGGGCTGAGGCGCGGCCCTCGGACGCGGTGTGCTTGAGCAGCACCGGCGCAAGCTCGCCCGCGACGCGCATGCTCGACACGACGACCGTTCGTACGCCGCATCCGTCCGTCAATGCGCGCAGCGTTTCTCGCGTGCTCGCGCGCGCCTCGATGCGCGGTTCGATCAGGATCAGGCCGCGGCAGTACGCGGCCAGCATCGCGCGATGCGTGCGCATCCACGCGGCGCGCAGACGGGCGTCGTCGGCGGTTTCGTTTGCGTCGTGCTCGGCCACGAGAACGAAAGGCGTCGCGAGGGACACGAGACGGCGCATCTGCGCGCCCCATGCGAACGCATAGCCCGGTTTCACGGCGCGCGGACGCAGGCGCACGAGCGGGAATCGGCTCGCGTCGAAAAGACGCTCGTCGAGTTCGATGGATTTCGGTGCAAGGTCGGCGGCGTTCACAGCGGTTTCGGACTCCAGTAGTTGAGCGCGGCGACGAGCGACGGCCAGCGGGAACGCCGCGGCACCACGCGTTTCTTGGGCTGCGTGGCGCGTGGCGCGCGGCGAGCCAACTCCTGCGCCGCCTGCGCCGCCTGCGCCGTCGCCTCCGTCCACGCGCGGCGCGTGGTTTCGAGCACCTTCGCGGCGTTCGCCGAAACAGCGCAACGCTCGCCCCGCTCGCCGCTTTCGGACGCCGGGCGCGCTTCGCCCATCGTGCCGATGGCGGTGAAATCGTTGGTCATGTCGTCGGGCCTCCTGTGTCTGCCTCACGGTGTGCGAGTCATTGTATTGAGAATCATTCTCAACTACAAGCAGGATTTTCGACGATGCGCGGCCCGTGGAAAGCCGCGTCCGCGTGGGATTCGGCGCTCGATCAGCCGGCAGCGCGGAGAAAGCGCGACAAAATGCCCGACGAGTAAGTCGCGGCGATCGACGTCAGAAATTCGGTGAACGATAGCGGCGCGGGGGGGTCCGCCGCATCGGAAATGGTCCGCACGACCGCGCACGGCACGCCGTGCTCGTAGCAGACCTGCGCGATGGCCGCGCCTTCCATTTCGACCGCGAGCGCGTCGGGCAGCGCGTCGCGCAAGCCGAAGAGCGCGTCGTGGCTCGCGATGAAGCGATCGCCGCTCACGATCAGCCCGCGATGCGCGCGCGGCCCGGCGACGGCGAAGCGCTCCGTCAGCGTACCGCCCTCGTCGGCGATGAACGCATCGGCGGCGGCGGCGAGCGCATCGGAAAGCGCGCGATCGGCCTCGAAGCGCGCGCGGTCGAGCAGCGGCACTTCGTAGCGCGGAAAGAGCGGCGATGCGTCGAGATCATGCTGCAGCAAAGCATCGGCGATGACGACATCGCCCACTTGCACGTCCGCCCGCACGCCGCCCGCGACGCCTGTGAAAACGATGGCATCGGTTTCGAACACATGGATGAGCGCGCTCGCGGTCGCGGCCGCCGCCACCTTGCCGATGCGCGCGAGCGTGACGACGGCCGGCAGCCCATGCGCGTCGCCGACGTAATACTCGCGCTGGCCGAGCGTCACGGTGCGAACTTCGCCTGCCGAGCGCATCTGCGCGATGAGGTCGCCCAGTTCCTGCGGCAGCGCCGCCATGATGCCGAGCCGCTTCGTCTTCATTCGACGGCCTGCAGTTTCGCCACGGCCAGCGCGAGCCACTTTTCGCCGTGGCGCTTGAAGCGCACTTGCGCGCGCGCGTCGCCGCCCGAGCCTTCCAGCGCGGTCACGGTGCCTTCGCCGAACTTCGTATGGAACACGGCCTGGCCGACCTTGAAGCCGGATTCCGCCGCGCGCTGCTCGTTGGCGAACGACGGCAATGCCGCGCTGGCGCCCTGATCCCGCGCATAACCGGAAGAACCGCCGCGCTCCTGTCCGGGACGCGCAAACCAGTCGCGGCCCCAGCCGGCGTTGTCGGCGCGTCCGCCCCAGCGCGCGCCCGCCTCCATCTTCGGCGTGAGCCACTTGAGCGAGCCTTCGGGCAATTCGTCGAAGAAACGCGAACGGATGTTGTAGCGCGTCTGGCCGTGCAGCATGCGGCTCTGCGCGAACGACAGATAAAGCCGCTCTTTCGCGCGCGTGATCGCCACGTACATGAGACGCCGCTCTTCCTCCAGCCCGTCCGATTCCTGTGCGCTGTTCTCGTGCGGGAACAAGCCCTCTTCCAGCCCGGTGATGAACACCGCCGTGAATTCGAGGCCCTTGGCCGCGTGCACGGTCATCAGTTGCACGGCGTCCTGGCCGGCCTGCGCCTGGTTGTCGCCGGCTTCGAGCGATGCGTGCGACAGGAAACCGGCGAGCGGCGTCATCGTGTCGGGATTCTGCGCGGGATCGGCGATGCCGGGCGCATCGAGCACTTCGATCTCGCCGTCCTCGCTGACGATCTCCGGCAGCGCCGACGCGCCCGGACGCAGCGGAATGGAGCGCGCGGGCGTATCGAGCCCGTAGCCTTCCTCGCTGACGAACGCCGCCGCCGCATTCACGAGTTCCTGCAAGTTCTCGAGCCGATCCTGGCCCTCGCGCTCGGTTTCGTAGAACGCGGCGAGACCGCTCGCGCGCACGACGTATTCGACGGTTTCCGGCAGGCTCATCTGCTGCGTTTCGGCGCGCATTTTCGCGATGAGCGTCGCGAATGCGCCGAGGCTCGTGCCCGCCTTGCCGGTGACGTACGGCACGGCGGCGGCCATCGAACAGTTGTAGAGACGCGCCGCGTCGGCCACTTGCTCGATGGAGCGCGCACCGATCCCGCGCGTCGGGAAATTGACGACGCGCGCGAAGGCGGTGTCGTCGTTCGGATTGTCGATGAGACGCAAATACGCGAGCGCATGCTTCACTTCCTGCCGCTCGAAGAAGCGCAGACCGCCATACACGCGATACGGAATGCCCGCGTTCACGAGCGTATGTTCGATGGTCCGCGACTGCGCGTTGCTGCGATAAAGCACCGCGACCTCGCCGCGCGACACGCCCGTATTGATGAGCGCCTTGATTTCCTCGACGATCCAGCCCGCTTCCTGCGAATCCGTTGCGGCCTCGTAGACGCGCACCGGCTCGCCGTGTCCCGCGTCGGTGCGCAGATTCTTGCCGAGCCGGTTGGCATTGTTGGCGATCAGATAGTTCGCGGTATCGAGAATATGGCCGTGCGAGCGATAGTTCTGCTCCAGCTTGATGAGATTGCGCACGCGGAATTCGCGCTCGAAATCGTGCATGTTGCCGACGTTCGCGCCGCGGAACGCGTAGATCGACTGGTCGTCGTCGCCGACCGCGAAGATCGCGTTGTGCTCGCCCGCGAGCAGCTTGAGCCACGCGTACTGCAGCTTGTTCGTGTCCTGAAACTCGTCGACGAGAATGTTGCGAAAGCGCGCCTGATAATGCGCGCGCAGCGGCGGATTGTGCGCGAGGAGTTCATAACAGCGCAGCAGCAGCTCGGGAAAATCGACGACGCCTTCGCGCTGGCATTGCTGATCGTAGGCTTCGTAAAGCTCGACGAACTTGCGATTGAACGCATCGGTGGCGTCGACGTCTTTCGGACGCAGGCCCTGCTCCTTCGCGTTGTTGATGAAGTACTGCAGATTCTTCGCCGGATACTTCTCGTCGTCGACGTTCAGGCCTTTCATCAGCCGCTTGATCGCGGACAGCTGGTCGGCCGTGTCGAGAATCTGGAATGTCTGCGGCAGGCCGGCGTCGCGGTAATGCGCGCGCAGCATGCGGTTGCACAAGCCGTGAAACGTGCCGATCCACATGCCGCGCGTATCGATGGGCAGCAGCGCGGACAGGCGCGCCATCATCTCGCGCGCGGCCTTGTTCGTGAAGGTGACGGCGAGCACGGTCGGCGGCGACGCGTAGCCCTGCTGGATCAGCCACGCGATGCGCGTGATGAGCACGCGCGTCTTGCCGCTGCCGGCGCCCGCGAGAATGAGCGCGGGCTCGTCCGGGAGCGTCACGGCGGCGAGTTGTTCGGGATTCAGATTCGCGAGCAGGTCGGGCATGGGAAAGAGGCGTCGAGGTAAGCGAGCATTATAAATGTCCGGTTCTTCGACGACTTTCCGCGTCGCCCATCGCAGCCGACACTCGATTACGGCGCAGACGGCCTACTTTCCATGGATTGTTGCATTTTCTGGGCCGCGTCCGCGCCTAGCGTATTTCGCACACGTCCGTTCACAAGCGTGTTCAGAAATTTGTCATCGAAGCCATTCGCCACTTTCCAGGCGTCCCGATCCCGCTCGAACACGAATTCGCCCTTGAGCTGCACGTATGGCATCGCACCGATAACGCTCAACAGATCGTCCTTATAGTCGACCAAAACCGGACATGCGTAGGAATGGTCATCGATCCTGCGGCAATCCGCTGCCGGAAGCACGCCGATGACCCTCGCTTCCATCGTCCTCGGCACATCTTCCCCGTACACCGGTTTGTGATGCGACGGCGACCGTCTGCCCACGCGATCGTCGATTCCCTTGATTCCCGCGATGACCGCCGCGCGAATCGCGTCGCGGCCGAGCGGGGCGCCCAGCGCCTTGTTCAGCCCGGCCTCGTTGTAGCGCGCGGCCACGTATTCGTACGGATAGGTGTGCACTTCGAACTCACCATTCTTTTCCCTGGGCCGGATCACGTAGCTTATGGGGCTCGTCGCCTCCCCCGCTTTGATGACCGCTGTGCAACCGCGCGATCTGTCGCCATCGTCGTAGCCCACTTCCTGGAAATCCGAAAATCGTGGCGTCAAATCGCGGTCATCGTTCAGCGACAGGCCCGGACGCTTCGTGGCGAGATCGGTCTTCGATTGAACGCCGATCCGGAACAGCGCGTCCTTCGTGCTGGTTGCCGCGCAGGATGGCGTGCTCGCCGACCAGAGGGTGTAGGCCCCGACCGCCGCGAAGATCACGCAAAACGCCGATGCGTATCCGATCATGCGACGTTTCACCTTCTTGCGCGTGCGCGCGGCGAACGCCGCGAATGGCGCCCGGAAACGCGGGTCGATCTGCCCGACGACCGACTCGTACTGCAACAAGTCCTCGGGCGCCTTGTCCGTCTCCAGCGTTTCCACGAAACGGACCGCCGCCGCTTCCGCCGCTTGCTCATCCAGGAAACCTTCTTGAATGAGCCAGTCGAGCATCGCGCGCGCGGAATCGAAGCGCAGGTCGATCTCGGACATCTGGTCCATCGACTCTAGCACCCGCAGGGCCGTTTTATCGTCGATATAGCCGCAACTATTCAACGCTGCCAAAGTCTGCAAGCGGACCATGCCCGCGACGCTAACCTTCTGACACTCCTGATCTGTGGTCATCTCGCCCCTTTCTCTTGCGCCACTCGTGCCGGATGCACGCGTGCGAATCCGCCAGCGTAGAACCATGGCTTTTTGCGATACAGGGACAGAGCGCGCTTTTGACAATTACTTCCAGATATCGCTCTTACGGGGCACTCGGGCACCGTACGAGTAGGCCACGTGGGCACCGCTATAATTGACGGATTCCCTGCTTTCAGATCTAGACGAACGACGACATGAGCGACAACACACTGGCAAAAAGCTTCGAGCCTCAAAACATCGAGTCCCAATGGGGCCCGGAATGGGAAAAGCGCGGATACGCCGCTCCCACGTTCAAGGAAGGCGCGAAGAATTTCTCCATCCAGTTGCCGCCGCCGAACGTCACCGGCACGCTGCACATGGGGCACGCGTTCAACCAGACCATCATGGATGGCCTGACGCGCTATCACCGCATGCTGGGCGAAAACACGCTGTGGGTGCCGGGCACGGACCACGCGGGCATCGCGACGCAGATCGTCGTCGAACGCCAGCTCGATGCGCAAGGCATCTCGCGCCATGACCTCGGCCGCGAAGAGTTTCTGAAGCGCGTCTGGGCGTGGAAGCAGCAATCCGGCTCGACCATCACGAATCAGGTTCGGCGTCTGGGCGCATCGATCGACTGGTCGCGCGAATACTTCACGATGGACGACAAGATGTCGGCCGCCGTGCGCGACGTGTTCGTCACGCTCTATAAGCAAGGGCTGATCTATCGCGGCAAGCGGCTCGTGAACTGGGACCCGGTGCTCGGCACCGCCGTGTCCGATCTCGAAGTCGTGAGCGAAGAAGAAAACGGCAGCCTGTGGCACATCAACTATCCGCTGCCGGACGGTTCCGGTCATCTGACGGTCGCGACCACGCGCCCGGAAACCATGCTGGGCGACACCGCCGTGATGGTGCATCCGGAAGACGAGCGTTATCAGCATCTGATCGGCAAGACGGTGACGTTGCCGCTATGCGATCGCGAAATCCCGATCATCGCCGATGAATACGTCGATCGCGAATTCGGCACCGGCGTCGTCAAAGTCACGCCCGCGCACGACTTCAACGACTACGCCGTCGGCCAGCGCCACAAGCTGCCGCAGATCGAAATTCTCACGCTCGACGCGAAGATCAACGACAACGCGCCTGAAAAATATCGCGGCATGGATCGCTTCGACGCGCGCAAAGCCGTCGTGAAAGATCTCGAAGCGCTCGGCCTGCTCGAATCCGTCAAGCCGCACAAGCTGATGGTGCCGCGCGGCGACCGCACCAACGTGGTCATCGAACCGATGCTGACGGACCAGTGGTTCGTCGCGATGAGCAAGCCGGCGCCCGAAGGCACCTTCAATCCGGGCAAGTCGATCACGGAAACGTCGCTCGATGTCGTGCGCAACGGCCAGATCAAGTTCGTGCCGGAGAACTGGACGACCACCTACTATCAGTGGCTCGAAAACATCCAGGACTGGTGCATTTCGCGCCAGTTGTGGTGGGGCCATCAGATTCCCGCGTGGTACGGCGAGAACGGCGAGATTTTCGTCGCGAAGACCGAAGAAGAAGCCCGCGCCGAAGCCGACGCGCAAGGCTACAAAGGCGCACTCAAGCGCGATGAAGACGTGCTCGACACCTGGTTCTCGTCCGCGCTCGTGCCGTTTTCGTCGCTCGGCTGGCCGAACGAGACGAAGGAATTGAAGGCGTTCCTGCCGTCGTCGGTGCTCGTGACAGGCTTCGACATCATCTTCTTCTGGGTCGCCAGAATGGTGATGATGACCACGCATTTCACCGGCAAGGTGCCGTTCGACACCGTCTATGTGCACGGACTCGTGCGCGACGCCGAAGGCCAGAAGATGTCGAAGAGCAAGGGCAACACGCTCGACCCGATCGATATCGTCGATGGCATCGACCTCGAATCGCTCGTCGCCAAGCGCACGACCGGCCTCATGAATCCGAAGGCCGCCGCGCAGATCGAGAAGAAGACGCGCAAGGAATTCCCCGAAGGCATTCCGTCGTTCGGCACCGACGCGCTGCGCTTCACGATGGCCTCGATGGCCACCCTCGGCCGCAACGTGAACTTCGATCTCGCGCGCTGCGAGGGTTATCGCAACTTCTGCAACAAGCTCTGGAACGCCACGCGTTTCGTGCTGATGAACTGCGAGGGCCACGATTGCGGTTTTGCGAATCCGGGCGCGTGCAAGCCAGGCGATTGCGGCCCTGGCGGCTACACGGATTACTCGCAGGCGGATCGCTGGATCGTGTCGCTGCTTCAGCGCGTGGAAGCCGAAGTGGAAAAGGGTTTCGCGGACTATCGTTTCGACAACGTCGCGAGCGCGATCTACAAATTCGTGTGGGACGAGTACTGCGACTGGTATCTCGAACTCGCGAAGGTGCAGATCCAGACCGGCACGCCCGAGCAGCAGAGGGCGACGCGTCGCACGCTCTTGCGTGTGCTCGAAACGGTGCTGCGCCTCGCGCATCCGATCATTCCTTTCATCACGGAAGCGTTGTGGCAGAAGGTTGCCCCTCTCACCGACGCCTTCCCGCAAGGCGCGAAGGAAGGCGAAGTCTCGATCATGACGCAGCCTTATCCGCGCGCCGAGCAGAAAAAGATCGATGAATCGTCAGAACAGTGGGCTGCCGAACTGAAGAGTGTCATCGATGCATGTCGTAATCTACGTGGCGAAATGAATCTGTCGCCCGCGGTGAAGGTGCCGTTGCTCGCGCACGGCGACGCGGCGCGCCTCACCGCGTTCGCACCGTATATCGCTGCCCTCGCGCGTCTTTCCGAAGTGAAGATCATCGACGACGAAGCCGCCCTCGACAAGGAAGCTCATGGCGCGCCCGTCGCGATCGTCGGCACGAGCAAGCTCGTGTTGAAAGTCGAAATCGATATCGCCGCGGAACGCGAGCGCCTGACCAAGGAAGTGGACCGTCTGACGACCGAGATCGCAAAATGTAACGCGAAACTCGGAAACGAAAGCTTTGTTTCAAAAGCGCCGGCCGCTGTCGTTGAACAGGAGCGTAAAAGGCTGGCAGAATACGGAACCACTATCGAGAAGCTTCAGGCCCAATTATTGCGTCTGCCTGCTTGAATTTGAGGGTTCGAATCATTTATCGATCCGCTCCGTCTGTCTCGACGTTTCATTGATTAAGAGGATCAGGGTCATCACATGCTAAAAGTTACCAAAGCGGTTTTCCCCGTCGCAGGTCTGGGCACGCGGTTCCTTCCCGCGACCAAGGCCAGCCCGAAGGAAATGCTGCCTGTCGTCGACAAGCCGCTGATTCAGTACGCGGTCGAAGAAGCAATGGCGGCCGGCATTACCGAAATGATCTTCGTGACGGGACGCAGCAAGCGCGCCATCGAAGATCACTTCGACAAGTCCTATGAGATCGAAGCGGAACTCGAAGCGCGCGGCAAGGACAAGCTGCTCGAACTCGTGCGCAGCATCAAGCCGAGCCATGTCGACTGCTTCTACGTGCGTCAGGCCGAAGCGCTCGGTCTCGGCCACGCTGTGCTCTGCGCGGAGAAGCTCGTCGGCGACAATCCGTTCGCCGTGATCCTCGCGGACGACTTGCTGTACGGCAAGCCGCCCGTCATGTCGCAGATGATCGAAGTCTTCGATCACTATCACAGCTCGGTGATCGGCGTCGAAGAAATCCCGCCGGAGGATTCGAAGTCCTACGGCATCATCGACGGCAAGGAATGGGAAGACAACATCTTCAAGCTGTCGGGAATCGTCGAGAAGCCGGAACCCGCCGTGGCGCCGTCGAACCTGGGCGTAGTCGGCCGGTACGTGCTGAAGCCGCGCATCTTCGATCACATTCGCGCGCTGAAGCCGGGCGCGGGCGGAGAACTGCAACTGACGGACGCGATTCAATCGCTGCTGTCGGATGAGCAAGTGCTCGCGTACAAGTATCAGGGCACGCGCTTCGATTGCGGCAGCAAGCTCGGCTATCTGAAGGCGACGGTCGAGTTCGCGCTGCGTCATCCGGAAGTGAAGCAGGAATTCGAGGAATATCTGCGCAATCGCGCGCCGATTCTCGAAGACTGACTTTCTGGCCGGATCGGCTGAAAAAAATGCCCGTCACCTGCGTGACGGGCATTTTGCTTTTGGGCGTTTGCTTGTGCGTTCGTTGGCTTCAACGCCGGCGCATCAGGAAGATGAACGTCTTGTCCTGTGCGGTCGATTCGACGATCTCGTTGCCGGTCTGCTTCGCGAAGGCCGCGAAATCGCGTTGCGATCCCGGGTCGGTCGCGAGCACTTTCAAAATCTGACCGCTCGTCATGTCGGCGAGCGCCTTCTTTGCCCGCAAAATCGGCAACGGGCAGTTGAGCCCGCGCGCGTCGACTTCCTTGTGAACTTCCATCGCGATTGAACCTTTGTTTGCCGGTGAGGGGAGCGCTCGTGAAGGTTCGATTTTAACGCAGAGGTCAAAACTCCACCGCCCGCCCACTCTCATAAGCCTGCCGCATCGCAATACCAATGCGCGTCGCCTCTCTTGCATCGTCGAGCGTCAGCCCCGTCGGCTGCCCTTGCCGAAGCAACCCGACGAACGCCTGCGCCTCGCGCAAAAACGCATCCTCGAAGCGCTCGAAGAACGTCGGCGTGCAGGCATTGCGCACGCCCTGCGCATCCGCGATTTCCACGCGATTCGCCCGCGGATTGCGTCCCACCGACAGCGCGCCCGCCGTGCCGATCACTTCCGTCTGCGTGTCGTGCCCATGCGCCATCGTCCGCGACGCATACAGCACCGCGAGCCGTCCGTCATCGAACTCGATCGTGCCCACGCCATTGTCGATGTCATTGCACTCGCGCAAGCCTTCGTGAATCGCGATGGTTCCGCTCGCATACACGCGTTTCGCGCGCGGATTGCCGAGCAGCCAGCGCGCAAGATCGATGTCGTGCACGCTGCAATCGAGAAACAGCCCGCCCGATGTCGGCGCGAATCGCACGAAGAAGCCATCGGGATCGTTCTTGTCGCAGGTCTGCGAGCGCACCATGAACGGCCGGCCGATCGCGCCGCTCGCGACGCGATCGAACGCATCGCGATAGCTCGCATCGAAGCGCCGCACGAAGCCGATCATCACTTGCAGATGCGGATGCCGCGCGTGCTCTTCGATCACCGCGTCGCATTCGGCGAGATCGAGCGACAGCGGCTTCTCGCAGAACACATGCTTGCCCGCGCGCAACGCGGCGATGATCTGCCGCGCATGCAGCGACGTCGGCGTGACGAGCCACACGGCATCGACGGAGGCATCGGCGAGCAGTTCATCGTAATCCGCATAAAGCGACAACTCGGGAAGACTCGACGAAGCCCACTCGCGCTCGTTCACAACCGGACTGCACGCCGCGACGAGTTTCGCGCCCGGCACGCGCCACGCGAGATTCTCCGCATGCCGGCGCCCGAGCCGCCCCAGTCCGGCGATACCGAAGCGCACCGCGCTCATGCGACGTTCTCCCCGAGCTTGACGATGCGCTTCTCGCGCCACGACAAGGTCGCCGCTTCGGCGAGTTCCAGCGCCTTCAGGCCATCGGCGACGGTGGTTCGCACCGGTTTGCCGTTGCTGACCGCATCGAAGAAATGCGCGATTTCCGCCGCATACGCCGCGCGATAACGTTCGAGAAAGAACGCCTCGGGCTTGTCGCTCGACACCGACGCCGACGTGTACGCGGTGACTTCCGTCGGCCGCACATTGCCAGCCTGCAGCATGCCCGCGCTGCCGAGCAGCTCGAAGCGCTGATCGTAGCCATACGCCGCGCGCCGCGCCGTATTGATCTGGCACAGACGCCCGCGCTTCGTGCGGATCGTGACCGCGGTCGAATCGATATCGCCCGCTTCGGCGATGGCCGCATCGCTCAAGCAACTGCCCGTCGCGTGCAGCGTGTCGGCTTCGTCGTCGAGAATCCAGCGGAAGATGTCGAAGTCGTGAATCAGCATGTCCTTGAAGATGCCGCCCGAATGCAAGATGTACTCGACCGGCGGCGCGCCCGGATCGCGGCTCGTCACGATCAGCATTTCCGGATCGCCGATCTCGCCCCCGTCGATACGCGCCTTCAACGCCGAGAACGTCGGATCGAAGCGACGCTGAAAGCCGATCATGCAGACGACGCCCGCCTTCTCGACAGCATCGGCGCACGCGCGCGCACGCTCGGTCGTGAGATCGACGGGCTTCTCGCAGAACACATGCTTCTTCTGCGCCGCCGACGCCAGAATCAGATCCGCGTGCGTATCCGTGCTCGAACACACGACGGTCGCGCCGACGGAGGCATCGCCCATCGCGCCATCGACATCGGCGACGGTCGCGCCATGCGCTTTCGCGAGCGCGGCGGCCGCGTCGCGATTCACATCGACGACGTATTTCAGACGCACGCCCGGTTGCCGCGCGAGATTGGCCGCGTGAATCTTGCCGATGCGCCCCGCCCCAAACACCGCCACATCAATCGTCATAGCCACCTGTCTCCTTGGATTCCTCAACGTTCAACTCGAGCCGGTACGCGAGCGCGATGAACAACGCCTGGCACAGGCAAATGGTGCTCGTGAGCGAGCGAAACGCGAACGCGCTGCCCTCCTTCACGAACAGACTCGCGCTCGCGTGACGCGCGAGCGGCGAAAGCTGGCTATCGGTGATGACGAGCGTCGCCGCGCCGTGATGCTGCGCGGCGCGCACGCAATATTGCGTCTCCTTGCCGTAGGGCGCGAAGCTGATCGCGATCACCACGTCTCCCTTCTTCACGCTGCGCACCTGTTCGCGAAACATGCCGCCGAAGCCCGAGATCAAATGCACGCGCTTCTTCGTGTGCTGCAATGCATAGACGATGTAGCTCGCGACCGCGAACGACCGGCGCACGCCGATCACGTAGATGTTCTCCGCCTGCGAAAGCATCTCGACGGCGGCTTCGAACTGCGCGTCGTCGAGACCGGCTTCGAGCTCGTCGAGACCCGTGCGGCTCGCCGCGATGAACTCGCGCGCGACCGACACGCCGGACGCATCGCCCGCCTTCTCGTCGATGAGCTTGCGTATGCGCTGCTGATACGTCTGCTGCGAACCGCCCGCGCCCGTGTACGCCTGCCGGAACACGGCCTGCAAGTCGGAGAAACCGGAGAAACCGAAGCGCTGCGCAAACCGCACGACCGCCGACGCATGAACGCCGCACGCGTTGGCGATATCGCTCGTGCGATCCATCATCACGCTTGGCCGATGCTGCTCGATATACGTCGCGACGCTCTTCAACTGGCGCGGCAGCGAGTCGTAGGCGTCGGTGATCCGCTGCATCAGTTCGTCGACGCTTTGCACGTCGGTGCTGGTCTCATCCATCACAGGCTCTTTCGATGTTCGTCGTGAACCGATTATAGGAACACGGCAAGCAAATTGGAATGTATTTTCCATTTGCCGCACCAATGAAATTTCTATTGCAGGCCACCGAAAACTGACCTACTCTTGGTCCTGAGCACGGCACATCGAAGGGTCGGCTCGCGAAACATCACACCAAACAACAACCGAGATAGGTGGAGACAATGACCATTTGCAACGGTCGGGCCGCGCTGCGCGCGCTGGTGGCTGCTGCTGCGTTGTGCAGCGCATCGATGATGGCGGCGAGTCCCGCACACGCGGCGCCCGACGCGAAGTTCGTGCTGATCAGCCACGCGCCGGACTCGGATTCCTGGTGGAACACCATCAAGAACGCGATCAAGCAGGCCGACGAAGACTTCAACGTGCAGACGGACTACCGCAATCCGCCGAACGGCGACATCGCGGACATGTCGCGCCTGATCGAGCAGGCCGCCGCGCGCAACTACGATGGCGTCATCACGACCATCGCCGACTTCGATGTGCTGAAGAGCGCCATCAACAAGGTCACGGCGAAGAAGATTCCGCTCGTCACGATCAACTCGGGCACCGAGGAACAGAGCGCGCAACTGGGCGCGATCATGCACGTCGGCCAGCCGGAATATGTGGCGGGCAAGGCGGCCGGCGAGAAGGCGAAGGCCGCGGGCGTGAAGTCGTTCGTCTGCGTGAATCACATCGCGACGAACACGGTGTCGTTCGATCGCTGCAAGGGCTTCGCGGACGCACTCGGCATCGACTACAAGGCATCGACGATCGATTCGGGACAAGACCCGACCGAGATTCAGTCGAAGGTATCGGCGTATCTGCGCAATCATCCGGATACGGGCGCGATCCTCACGCTCGGACCGACGCCCGCATCCGCGACGCTCAAGGCCGTCACGCAAATGGGCCTGCAAAACAAGGTGTATTTCGTGACTTTCGACTTCTCGGACGACATCGCGAAGGCCATCAAGGACGGCACGATCAAGTTCGCGATCGATCAGCAGCCGTATCTGCAAGGCTATATCCCGGTGGCCGTGCTCGCGATCGTGAAGAAGGAACATACGACCGATCCGGCGAAGATCCGTCAGCTTCTCGAAGCCAATCCGAAGTTCAAGGCGCGCCTCGAAACCTACGGATTGCAGCCGTCGTACGGACCGAAGAACATTCGTTCGGGCCCGGGTTTCATCACCAAAGAAAATCTCGACAAGGTCGTGAAGTACGCGGGTCAATATCGTTGATCCCGGCGTGACCTGATTCGGGCGGCGCTTCGCGCACCGCCCGCTTTTATCGACGTTCAGCGCGCCTTGCTGCGTCCGTTCGCGGACGCGGCGGCGACGCGCGCATCGGTACCGCATCGACATCGAGTCTCAAGGAGCCATCATGGGCGTAGCCGGCAAACACTACCCTCCTCACGTGAACCGTCAGCAGGACAACGCTGAAACACCTGACCAGGCCAAGCCCTCGGATGAGCGCGTACGCCACACGTCGTGGTTCGGTCATTTGCTGAATCGCCCGGAGTTCGCGGCCATTTCCGGCACCGTGCTCGTCTTCATCGTGTTCGGCTTCGGCGCGGGATCGTCGGGCATGTTCAACCTCGACGGCGTGATGAACTGGTCGCAAGTGGCCGCCTATCTCGGCCTGCTCGCGGTCGGCGCGTGTCTGCTCATGATCGCGGGCGAGTTCGACTTGTCCATCGGCTCGATGATCGGCTTCGCGGGCATGATGGTCGCGTTGCCGGCGGTCTATTTTCATTGGCCGCTATCCCTTTCGATTCTCTTCGCGTTCGTCATGTCGATGCTGCTCGGCGCATTGAATGGCTATCTCGTCATGCGCACGCGCCTGCCGTCGTTCATCGTCACGCTCGCGTTCCTGTTCATTCTGCGCGGCCTCACGCTCGCGCTGTCGATCATGTTCGCGGACCGGACCATCATCTCGGGCGTCGGCGATCTCGCCCAGGCCGATCCCATCGCCGACACGCTCTTTCATGGCGTCGCGTTTCACGGCCTGTTCACCTGGCTCGCGCACATGGGCATCGGCAAGCTGCTCGACAGCGGCCAGCCGCTCGTGCCGGGCATTCCGAAAGTCATCATCTGGTGGCTCGCGCTCGCGGCGGTCGGCGCGTTCGTGCTCGCCAAGACGCGCTACGGCAACTGGATTCTCGCGGTCGGCGGCGATGCGAATGCCGCGAAGAACGTCGGCGTGCCGGTGAAGCGCGTGAAGATATCGCTCTTCGTGCTCACCGCGTTCTGCTCGTGCCTCTTCGCCGTGCTGCAAGTGTGCGATATCGGCTCGGCGGCGGCGGATCGCGGCTTGCAGAAGGAATTCGAAGCGATCATCGCGGCGGTCATCGGCGGCACCTTGCTGACGGGCGGTTACGGATCGGTCGTCGGCGCATGTTTCGGTGCCCTGATCTTCGGTGTCGTGCAGATCGGCATCACTTATACGAACGTGAGCTCGGACTGGTTCCGCGTGTTCCTTGGCGTGATGCTGCTCATCGCCGTGCTCTTCAATCACTACGTGCGCCGCCGCGTGTCCCAGGCTCAATGAGAGGAGCAACGAACATGCAAGACGACAACATCCTCGCGCTCGAAAACGTCAGCAAGTTCTTCGGCAAGGTGATCGCGCTGAACGGCGTCACGTTGCGGCTCAAACGCGGTGAAGTGCATTGTCTGCTCGGCGATAACGGCGCGGGCAAATCGACACTCATCAAGACGCTCGCAGGCGTGCATCAGCCCTCTTCCGGCGACTATCTCGTCGATGGCAACCCCGTGCATTTCGACTCGCCGAAAGAAGCGCTCGATCTCGGTATCGCGACTGTGTATCAGGATCTCGCGCTTGTGCCGTTGCTATCGGTGGCGCGCAACTTCTTCATGGGACGCGAGCCGCAAAAGAAGCGCTTCGGCATCAGCGTGATGGACCTCGATCTCGCCGCCGAAACGTCGCGCGCCAAGCTCGCCGAAATGGGCATCAATGTGCGCGATCCGCATCAGCCGATCGGCACGATGTCCGGCGGCGAGAAGCAATGTCTCGCGATTGCCCGCGCGATTCACTTCGGCGCGCGCGTGCTGATCCTCGACGAACCGACCGCCGCGCTCGGCGTGAAGCAGAGCTTCAATGTGTTGAAGCTCATCCACAAGGCGCGAGAAAAAGGCATCTCGGTGATCTTCATCACGCACAACGTTCACCATGCCTATCCGATCGGCGATTCGTTCACGCTGCTCAATCGCGGCCGCTCGATGGGCACGTTCACCAAGGACAACATCAGCAAGAACGAAGTGCTCGACATGATGGCGGGCGGCGCAGAAATGCAGCAGATGATGACCGAACTCGAAGGCGCGACGATCTGAGGACATTGAATCCATGCCAACGCAAAATCCCTCTCGCTTCGCGCCGGATCGCACGCGCGATATCGTGTGTCTCGGCCGCCTCGCCGTCGATCTCTATGCGCAAAATGTCGGCGCGCGGCTCGAAGATGTATCGACGTTCGCGAAGTATCTCGGCGGCTCGTCGGCGAACATCGCGTTCGGCTGCGCGCGGCTCGGGCTGAATGCGTCGATGCTCGCGCGCGTCGGCAACGATCACATGGGGCGCTTTCTCACGGAGACGCTCGAACGCGAAGGCTGCGATGTGAGTCACGTTCGCATCGATCGTGACCGGCTCACCGCGCTCGTGCTGCTCGGCCTCGAAGACCGCGACACGTTTCCGCTCGTGTTCTATCGCGAGAACTGCGCGGACATGGCCGTCGACGAACAGGATTTCGATGAAGCGTATATCGCGTCATCGAAGGCGCTGCTCATTACGGGCACGCACTTCTCGACGGAACAGGTGAACCGCACGAGCCGTCGCGCGCTCGACCACGCGCGAAGCAACGACGTTCGCACGATTCTCGACATCGACTATCGGCCTGTCTTGTGGGGTCTCACGGGCAAGGCGGATGGCGAGACGCGCTTCATCGCGAATGAAGGCGTCACTGCGCATTTGCAGCGCATTCTGCCGTTGATCGATCTCGTCATCGGCACGGAAGAAGAGTTTCGCATCGCGGGGGGCAAGGACCGTCTGATCGATGCGCTCGCGATGGTCCGCAAGGTCACGAGCGCGACGCTCGTCGTGAAGCGCGGGCCGCTCGGCTGTTCGATCATCGAAGGCGCGGTGCCGTCGTCCATCGACGATGCGCCGGTTCATGGCGGCGTCGAAGTGGAAGTGCTCAACGTGCTCGGCGCCGGCGACGCGTTCGCTTCAGGCTTCTTGTCGGGATGGCTGCGCGACGAGCCGCTCGAAGCCTGCGCGCGAACGGCCAATGCATGCGGCGCGCTCGTCGTGTCGCGTCACGGCTGCGCGCCCGCGATGCCCACGCCCGCCGAGCTCGATTACTTTCTCGCCGCGGCGAAGGAAGACCCCGCGCGCATGCGCCGCCCCGATCGCGATGCAAAGCTCGCGCGTCTGCATCGCGTGAGTCCGAAGCGCAAGCAATGGGACGAAGTGCTCGGCTTCGCGTTCGATCATCGCAATCAGTTCTTCGATCTCGCGCAGCAAACGGGCGCGAGCGAAGCGCGCATCTCGACGTTGAAAAACCTGTTCGTCGAAGCCGTTGCACAGACGGAGAAAGAACTCGCGCTCGAAGGACGCATTGGCGTGTTGATCGACGATCGCTACGGGCAAGATGCGTTGAACGCGGCGACGGGACGCGGCTGGTGGATCGGCCGGCCGGTCGAATTGCCCGGCTCGATGCCGCTCGAATTCGATCATGGCCGCTCCATCGGCACGACGCTCGCGCAGTGGCCGCGCGAGCAGGTCGCGAAGTGTCTCGTGCAATATCACCCCGATCATCCGCATGACGTGCGTCTCGAACAGGAAGCGCAGTTGCGCGCGCTCTACGATGCCGTTCAGGCAAGCGGCAACGAACTGCTGCTCGAAGTGATCGTGCCGAAGAACGGGCCACCGATTGAAGACGACACCGTGTATCGCGCGTTGAAGCGTCTTTATAACCTCGGCATCTATCCGGAATGGTGGAAGCTCGAACCGATGAGCGCGAAGCAATGGCAAGCCATCGATGCGCTGATCGCGCAGCGCGATCGGTATTGCCGTGGCGTCGTGCTGCTGGGCTTGTCGGCGGGCGTCGATCAGTTGCGTGAAGGCTTCGCAGCGGCGGCATCCTCGAAGACGTGCAAGGGCTTCACCGTCGGGCGCACGATTTTTCATGAGCCGAGTCATGCGTGGCTCGCCAATGAGATCGACGACCGCGAATTGATCGCGCGCGTGCGACGCACGTTCGAAGCGCTGATCGATGCATGGCGCGAGGCGCGTTCGTCTTCGGGCGCAGAACTTCGAGTGACACAGGAGCAAGCCGCATGAACCAGCGTGCAACGCAATCGGAGACTGCAGTGAGTTCGACCATTCGACTGACCGCCGCGCAAGCGCTCGTGCGCTATCTCGCGGCGCTTCGCACCGAACACGGCGAGCCGCTTTTCGGCGGCGTGTTCGCGATCTTCGGGCATGGCAATGTCGCGGGTATGGGCGAGGCGTTGTATCGGCATCGCGATGAATTGCCGACGTATCGCGCGCACAACGAGCAGGCGATGGCGCATGGCGCGATCGCGTATGCGAAGGCGCATATGCGGCGGCGCATGATGGCGGTGACGACGTCTATCGGTCCGGGCGCGACCAATCTCGTGACGGCGGCCGCGCTCGCGCATGTGAACCGCTTGCCGGTACTGCTGTTGCCGGGCGATATCTTCGTGTCGCGCGCGCCCGATCCGGTGTTGCAGCAAGTGGAGGATGGTCACGATGGCGGCGTCTCCGCTAACGATGCGTTGAAGGCGGTATCGCGTTACTTCGATCGCATCGTGCATCCCGCGCAATTGTTGAGCGCATTGCCGCGCGCGATACGCGTGCTCACCGATGCGGCGCAATGCGGCCCGGTCACGCTCGCGTTGCCGCAGGACGTGCAGGCGATGGCGTACGACTACCCTGCTTCGTTCTTCGAGCCGCGCGCCGTCGAGTTTCATGCGCCGGCACCGATTCCGCGCGAGATCGAACGCGCCGCCGCGATGCTGCGTGAAGCGCGCGAGCCGTTGATCGTATCGGGTGGCGGCGTGCTGTACGGACTCGCGACCGATGCGTTGCGCACGTTCGCGCACAGGCATGGCGTGCCCGTCGCGGAGACGCAGGCGGGCAAAGGCGCGCTGGCCTGGGACGATGCGTTGAACGTCGGCGGTATCGGCGTGACGGGCGGCACCGCTGCGAACGAACTCGCGCATGCGAGCGATTGCGTGCTTGCTATCGGCACGCGTCTACAGGATTTCACGACCGGATCGAACACGCTATTCACGCAGGCGCGGCTTGTCGCGGTCAATGCGAATCCGTTCGATGCGCTCAAGCAGAACGCGCTCGCCGTGCAGGCGGATGCGCGTGCCGCGCTGGAAGCGTTGTCCGAGGCGCTCGGCGACTGGCACGCATCGCCGCAATGGACGACGCGCGCGCATCGGCTTGCGAATGAATGGCGCGAGACCGTGGCGCATGTGACGAACACGCCCGTCGCGGATGGCAAGCTGCCGCGCGAAGCCGATGTGATCGGCGCGGTGCAGCGCTCGGACGATGCTTCTTCAGCCAACGATATCGTCGTGTGTGCTGCGGGCACTTTGCCCGCGGATTTGCAGAAGCTCTGGCGCACCAGCGCGCCGGGCGGTTATCACGTCGAATACGGCTATTCGTGCATGGGCTATGAAGTCGCGGGCGGACTGGGCGTGAAGCTCGCGCGGCCCGAGCGCGAAGTGATCGTGATTGTCGGCGACGGCTCGTATCTGATGATGAATAGCGAGCTCGCTACGTCGGTGATGCTCGGCGCGAAGTTGATCGTGGTGTTGCTCGACAATCGCGGATTCGGGTGCATCAATCGCTTGCAGCAGGCTTGTGGCGGGGCGCCGTTCAACAATCTCATCGATGATTGCAAGCAGGGCGCGCTTGGGGCGCCGGAGATCGATTTCGCGATGCATGCGCGGTCGCTCGGGGCTTTGGCGGAGCATGTTTCCAGCATCGATGAGCTTATCGTCGCGATGAAGCGCGCGCGGGCGGCGGATCGCAGTTATCTCATCTCTATCGATACGGATCCTTCGAGGACTACCGAGGAAGGTGGATGGTGGTGGGAAGTCGCCGTTCCTGAAGTGTCGGATCGCGCGGCTGTCGTCGTTGCGCGTGAGGCCTATGAGCAGGCCGTCAAAGCTCGTAGTGTTTGATTGAGCTTCTATGGAAGCCTGTGATCGCGTCGGTCTATTGGCGTTGCCCCTGTGCGGGGCGGCAGTCACTTTCTTTGCTGCTGCAAAGAAAGTAACCAAAGAAAGCAGCTCGTCACGGCCCGCGGTCACACGCAATTTGGGTAGTTCTCTCGTCCCAGGCGGCACTCGCCTAAAGAGTGCCCTCAAAGGACCAACCGGGCTTGGCTCGCGCACGGTCCGCCGCCCGAAAACGTTGAGCGCGCTGGTTCAGCACGAAACGGTATCGGCACAGCGCTGCGCGCTGCCGCCGGGTCTGCAAGGGAAACCCAAGGGCGGCGATTGCAGTGAGATGGAGACGTTAGTAGAGAAGCACGCGCGGACCCGCTTGACCGGTCGGCCGCGAAGCGGGCTGGAGCTATTTGGTGCTGAACCAGTTTGGTGTGTGGTGCGAGGTGGCAGACCGTGCGCGGGCCAAGCCCGATTAGGTGTTTGAGGGCACTCTTTAGGCAGCCCACGATCGACGAGAGGACTACCCAAATTGCGTGTGACCGCGGGCGTATCGGAAGCTGCTTTCTTTGGTTACTTGTATATTGAATCTGGCGTCCGGAAGCTGATCTCTCCCGTTCGCTCGAAGCGGTAGC
>NZ_JALQDZ010000015.1:0-34166 GCF_023630985.1 Caballeronia sp. ATUFL_F1_KS39
TGATGCGCGACGGCACAACTTGGAATCCCCCAAAACCATGATCCTTACCAACTCAACCCTTGACGCTCAATACAGTTGCTTTCTTTGCAGCAGCAAAGAAAGTGACTGCCGCCCCGCACAGGGGCAGTGCTAATAGACCGACGCGAAACCGGGATCCGGCGAAAGCAAAGCAAAAAGCAAAAAGCAAAAAGGAGAACCCAACATCATGCCTTTGAAAAAGATACGCATCGGCATCAATCCATTGTCATGGATGAACGACGACCTGCCTTCGCTCGGCGGCGAGACGCCTCTCTCCACCGCCCTGACGGAAGGAAAACAGATCGGCTATGAAGGCTTCGAGCTAGGCAACAAGTTCCCTCGCGAACCGCAAGCGCTAAAAGCCTTGCTCGCGCAGTACGAGCTAGCGCTAGTCTCCGGTTGGTATTCAGGCCGACTCGCAGAACGCAGCGCAGAAGAAGAAATCGAAGCCGTGGGCCCCCATCTCGACCTGCTCGCGCAAAACGGCGCGACCGTAATGGTCTACGGCGAGGTCGCCAACTCGATCCAGGGCGCGCCAAAACCGCTCTATCAACGTCCGCGCTTTTTCTCGGATGCGCAATGGACCGAGTACGCAGACCGCCTGAACCGCTTCGCCGAATACACCCTCTCGCGCGGCGTGCGCGTCGCCTATCATCATCACATGGGCGCGTATGTCGAAACGCCCGCCGACGTCGACCGCCTCATGGCGCTCACCAACGATTCGGTCGGCCTGCTGTTCGACGCGGGACACATCACGTTCGCGGGCGGCGATGCCCTGAGCGTGCTGCAAAAGCACATCGCTCGTGTATGCCACGTCCACTGCAAAGACGTGCGCCCCGAAATCGTGAAGCTCGCGCGCAATCGCAACTGGAGCTTTCTCGATGCGGTCATCAACGGCGCGTTCTCCGTGCCCGGCGATGGCTGCGTCGACTATCCGGGCATCATCGCGTGTCTCGCAAACCATGATTACGAAGGCTGGCTCGTCGTGGAAGCGGAACAGGATCCGGTGATCGCGCCGAGCTACGCATACGCCGACAAGGGCTATCGCACGCTACGTACGCTCGTCGACGCAACATTCAAGGAGGCAGCATGAGCCTGCTAGTGAAAGCATCGCGCGAAGGACAAACCATCGCGCGCGTCACGCCCGATTCCGCGGGCTGGAAGCACGTCGGCTTCGCGGCGTATCGCCTGAATGCGGGCGATGTCGTGCATGTCTACGACGCGGATCGCGAAAGCTGCATCGTCGTGTTGACGGGCACGGTGAGCGTCGAAGCGGGCGACGAGCATTATCAGTCGATCGGCTCGCGCGACAGCGTGTTCGAAGACGCCGCGCCGTATGCCGTCTACGTGCCGCCGAAGCTCGCCGCCATCGTGCGTGCGGAACGCGATGCGCAGATCGGCGTCGCGAGCGCGCCCGCGAAGGGCGAGTTTCCGCCGCGTCTCATCGAGCCATCGCAGATGAAGCGCTCGACGCGCGGCAAGAACGCGAATACGCGCTACGTGTGCGACATTCTTCCGCAAACGGAAGATGCCGAGTCGTTGCTGGTCGTGGAAGTGCGCACGCCGGGCGGACATGCGTCGAGCTATCCGCCGCACAAGCACGATCAGGACAATGTGCCCGTCGAAAGCTCGCTCGAAGAGACGTATTACCATCGACTGAATCCGCCGCAAGGCTTCGCGTTTCAGCGCGTCTATACCGATGAACGCGATCTCGATGAAACGATGGCCGTCGAGGATCACGATGTCGTCATGGTGCCGCGTGGGTATCATCCGGTGGTCGTGCCGTATGGCTACGATAACTACTATCTGAACGTGATGGCCGGCGACAAGCGGACGTGGCACTTCAAGAACGATCCGAAGCATGAGTGGATCGTGGAGAGGGATAGCAAGGCGCAGGGTTAAGCGAGCGGGAAGGCGAATGCCGCATGTCGCGGCATTCGCTGCACTACGCGTTCCAGGGATCGAAGATCGTCGCGTCGAACTGACTAATGGGTGCCGATGCTCTTTCTCGACGCAGCGATTTCCGCGTACGCATCGGCTGCATCGTTATCGAAACTCGGCAGACGGCCAGCGAAATCTTCACTGAAGATGATCCGCGTGGCGTCCCATAGGCGCTGCCGCCTGATACCTGCGGCCATCGACCATATTCCATAGAGAATTTCTCCACGCGTGACAGTCGTGGTGAACAGTGCCGAACGCGGCTCGTTGGCGAGCCATGTCAAAACGCGCTGTTCCGGCGCCGGACGCAGCAACTCGGAAAGGACGTTGGTATCTAGAACGATCATTCATCGAACCCGGACGGGTTACGAATCGCCTCGCGCTTGGGAAGCTCCAACTCGACTCCGCCAAGCGGATCGATGCGGCCACGAATCGATTCGACAAGATTCTTTCCTTGCGCCGGTTCTGTCCAAAGAGCTGTCCGCAGAATGTCGCGAGCCTCTTCCTCCATCGAGCGACCGTGCTTCGCTGCCTGCATACGCAAGCGGGTCTCAAGTTGCTCGTCGATATCCTGAATGGTCATGGCCACCACGTTGACCTCCGTTGAAGCGATGTATCAAATTGAACTTCAGGCATATTGACTCGAATCGAACGTCCCACCGACCGACAGCCATTGCCGCGAGATCGCTTCATCGCGCGCGAGCGTCTCGATCGTCCCATCGAACTGTATCGCCCCATGCCCCATGACCGCGACGCGCGCATCGAGCGTGCGCGCGATCGTCAATCGCTCTTCGATCAGCAGCGTCGCGACGCCGCGGTTGCGCAGCATCGCGAGACACGCGGCCACTTGCGCGAGCACTTGCGGCGCGAGCCCTTCGCCCGGTTCGTCGATGACGACCAGCGACGGATCGCCCGTCAACGTGCGCGCGAGCGCGAGCATCTGCTGCTCGCCGCCCGACAACGCGCCCGCCTTCACCGACGCGCGTTCTTCGAGCACGGGAAACAGCCGATACGCATCGCGCAACGCAAAACGCGTGCCCTTCCTTTCGCCCAGCACGAGATTTTCGCGCACCGTGAGCGCAGGGAACACATCGCGCGTTTCGGGCACGTAACCAATGCCCAGCCGCGCGATGCGATGCGCCCTCAAGCCGACGAGCTGAACATCGCGATAGCGCATGTCGCCCGCGCATCGCACGAGTCCCATGATGGCTTTCGCGAGCGTCGATCGTCCCGATCCGTTGCGGCCGACAAGCGCCACCGCTTCGCCTTCGTCAATGCACAGGTGCACGCCGTGCAGCACTTGCGCCGCGCCGTACCACGCGCACAAATCGTCGATACGCAACTGCGCCTTCATGACGCGACTCCACCGAGATACGCGTCCTGAACAGCGCGATTCGCGCGTATCGCAGCGGGCGTATCGGTGGCGATCACGCGCCCTTGCACGAGCACCGAAATGCGATCCGCGAGGCCGAAAACCGCATCCATGTCATGTTCGATGACGAGCAGCGTGCGCCCTTCCGTCGTCGCGCGAATCAGTTCGAGCGCGCGAGTCGCCTCCGCGCGATTCATGCCGGCGGTGGGCTCGTCGAGCAAGATCAGCGACGCATCGGTGGCAAGCGCGATGCCCAGATCGAGCGCGCGTTGCTCCGCGTACGTCAGGCGTGCCGCGAGTTCGTCGGCGCGCGCGGCAAGGCCGATGGCATCGAGCATCGCGTGCGCGCGTTCGTCGATTCGTCGCGAAGGCAGCCATCGATCGACAAGCCGCGACGATGCCGCGCCGAGCGCCGCGCAACGCAGGTTCTCGAACACGGACAAGCCGCCGAACACGCTCGTCGTCTGAAAGCTGCGGGCAAGCGAGCGCGATACGCGTTGCGGCGGCTTGCCGGTGATATCGATTCCGCTCGCGACGATGCGTCCATCGTCGGGCCGCGTGCGTCCCGAGATCAGATCGAAGAGCGTGGATTTGCCCGCGCCGTTCGGTCCGATGAGCGCGTGCCGCTCGCCCGCAGCGACCTGCAAGTCGACGCCGCGCAGTACGCGCGTCACGCCGAAGCGCTTGACGATGCCATGCAATTCGAGCGCCGCGTTCATCGCGCGGTCCTCGTGCGTCGCGCGAGCCACAAGCCCAGCAACGCGCACGGCAACGCGATGAACCACGCGCGTGCATCGGTTCGTCCGGCGTAAAGCGCTTCGACCGGCACGACGACCGCGACGCCCCACGCGATCGCGCTCAGCATGCCGATGCACAAGGACCGCGCATCGCGCCGAACGAGGCCCGCGACGCCTTCCGGCGCGGCCACGACGACCCACATGAACAAGAGCCCGAGATACATCGGCCACGCGGTGCTGACGCTCGCGAGCCCGACGCTGAAGAACGTGAGCAGCACCGCGCCGACGATCGGCCCGGCGAACGTGCCCGCGCCGCCGATCACGGTCGCGACGAGCGCGCTCGTCGATCGCGCAAGACCGACGCTCTCCGACGACACCAGCTCGACGTTGATCAACGCCAGCACGCCCGCGATGCCCGCGAAAAACGCCGACACGATCAACACGTGCAAGCGCACGCGCGCGGGCGCGAAGCCGATCGCGGCGGCGCGCGCGGGATTGTCGCGCACGGCGTTGGCGAGACGGCACATCGGCGTGCGCGAAAACGCGAACATCGCGACCGCCGATATCACGCACCAGCACGCGATCAACGCATACGCCTCGCGCGGCGGCCCGAAGGTCATCGCGAAGAACGAAGGCCCGCTCGCGCGATCGATCGTCACGCCGCCCTCGCCGCCGAACCACCCCTGCACGAGCCACACGCATGCGGCGACGAGTTCGCTCAAGCCCAGCGTGATCATCGCGAAGGACGTGCCCGCGCGCTGCGTCGAAATCGCGCCGAAAACGACCGCGACGAGCATCGCCGCGCATCCGCCGATCATCGGCAGTAACGGCAACGGCACGCCGAATCGAGCGAACGCATGCGCGGCGGCGAACGCGCCGAGACCCGAATAGACCGCGTGCCCGAACGAGAGCAAACCCGTCTCGCCGAGCAACAGGTTGTACGAAAGCGCGAGGACGATGAGCGTCGCCGTCTGCGCGAGATACGCGAGCAGCCACGATTGATCGACGACGAGCGGCGGCAGCGCGAGCGCGACGATCAGCGCGATGAAGACCTTAAGCATCGCGCGTGCGCTCGCCGAAAAGCCCGCGCGGCCGCGCGGCCAACATCGCGACGAGCAGCAGATACGGCAGCACGGGCGCGAGTTGCGCGACCGTCAACGCGCTCCACGCAGGCGGCAAGGTCACGCCGAGCGATGCCGCGATGCCGCCCGCCGTCGCGCTCGCGCCAACCGCGAAGGTCTGGACGCAGCCGATCAGAAGCGACGCGACGAGCGCGCCGCCGAGCGATCCGAGCCCGCCGATCACGACGACGACGAACACGATCGGGCCCATCGCATCGGCCATCGCCGGTTCGATGACGGCGAGCGGCGCGCCGATCACGCCAGCGAGCGCGGCGAGCGCGGTGCCGGCGGCGAAGACCATCGTGAAGACGCGCGGCACATCGTGGCCGAGCGTTTCGACGGTCGCGGGATGCGTAAGCGCCGCGCGCACGATGAGCCCCGTTTTCGATGTACGCAACACGAGCCACAGCGCGCCGAGCATGACGACGGCGACCGTCATCATGAACACGCGATAGCGCGCGAACGATGCGCCGTACAGCATGAAAAGCGGTCCGTCGAGCACGCGCGGAACGGCGGCGGGCAACGGCCCGAGTCCCCAGACGAGCTTCACGCCCTCGCCGATGACGATGGCCGCGCCGAAGGTCAGCAGCATGTCGGCGAGCGCGCCGCGCGCATGGACGCGCCTCAATAGCAGGCGCTCGAACAAGGCCCCGGCAACGCCAACGATCAATGGCGCACAGATGAGCGCGAACCAGAATCCGCCGTACGCGGCGAGCGCCTGCCCGACATACGCGCCGAGCATGTAGAAACTCGCGTGCGCGAAGTTGAGCACGCCGAGCATCGAGAAAATCAGCGTGAGTCCCGCCGACAGCATGAACAGCAGCAATCCCACGCTCACGCCGTTGAGCAGACTGACGCAAAACCACTGAAGCAAAACGCGACCCTCAGCCGGTGATGAGCGGCTTCAACGCATCGACGAGCGGCGCGGGCAACGGTACCGGCCTGCGCGTCACGCGATCCACGTAGACATGCACGAAATGCCCCTGCGCGGCGGCTTCGTCCGCGCCTTGCGTGAAGATCGCGACTTCGTAGCGCACGCTGGTATTGCCGAGCTTCTCGACGCGCAAGCCCGCCTCGATCGGTTCGGGAAACACGACCGGCGCGAAGAAATTGCAGCGCGTCTCGACGACGAGGCCGATGGTTGCGCCCTCGCTGAAATCGAGCACGCCCGCGCGCAGCAGATACTCGTTCACGACCGTATCGAAGTAGCTGTAGTAGACGACGTTGTTGATGTGGCCGTAGACGTCGTTATCCGACCAGCGCGTGCTGATCGGCAGGAAGTGCGCGTAATCGGCGCGCGTGGTCGGGACCGGCTTGCTCATCGCTCAGAGAGACTCCATCAGCATGCGTCGATAATCGTCGGCGCTCGCCTCGCGCGGGTTCGTCTTGTGGCAGTGATCCGCGAGCGCGCCCTTCACGACCTTGTCGAACATGCTTTCGTCGACGCCCATCTGCGACAGACGCGTCGGCAGGCCGAGGCGCGCGGTGATGTCGTGCACGGCCTGCGCGACATCGGCATCATCGGGGAGATTCATCACGCGGCGCATGCGCCCGAAACGCCGGTCCGCGACGACCGTCGGCGCGCTTTCGTTGAAGCGCAGCACGGCAGGCAAGACCACCGCGTTCAGCGTGCCGTGATGCAGCGACGTGCGTCCGTTCACCGCCAGCCCGCCCAGCGGATGCGACAGCGAATGCACGCAGCCGAGGCCCTTCTGGAACGCCATCGCGCCCTGCATCGACGCGGACATCATGTTCAGACGCGCGTCGCGGTCCTGGCCGTCGTGCGTCGCGCGCTCGATGTTGGCCCACGCGCGTTCGAGTCCATCGAGCGCGATGCCGTCGGCGGGCGGATTGAACGCGGGCGCGAGAAACGTTTCGATGCAATGCGCGATCGCGTCCATGCCGGTCGCGGCGGTGAGCGACGGCGGCAGGCCGAGCGTGAGCGACGGATCGCAGACCGCCGATTTCGGCAGCAGATGCCACGAATGGAAGCCGAGCTTGCGCCCGTCGTTCAGGATGATGATCGCGCCGCGCGCCACTTCGCTGCCCGTGCCCGACGTGGTCGGCACCGCGATCAGCGGCGCCGCGCGCTCGGTGATCTTGCCGCTGCCGCCTTCGATCGTCGCGTAGGTCGTGAGCGGCTCGTCGTGCGTCGCGGCAATCGCCACGCCCTTCGCCAGATCGATCGATGAGCCGCCGCCCACCGCGATCAGGCCGTCGCAGCCTTCGCGCTTGTATTGCGCGGCGGCTTGCATGACCATCGCTTCGGTCGGATTCGACGGCGTGTCGTCGAACACCGGCAGCGCGCCGAGCCGCGCGCTTTCGATCACGCGATCGGCAAGCCCCGCTGCCTTCACGCCTTTATCGGTGATGACGAGCGGACGCTTCATCCCGATGCGCGCGCATTCGCTTTGCAGCGTCTGTAGCGCGTCGTAGCCGAGATGAATGTGGGTCAGATAGAAGATGAAGGCCATGGCGTCAGCGTCGATAAAAGAGGTGCGGCCATGTTGAAACCGCACGCCGGAAGTGTCAATCGGGGTTAGATCGACGCCGACAAGGCGCGCACTTCATCGACGAAGCGCTCGACGGTCCCCCGCTGCGTATCCCACGCGCACATCAGACGGCAGCCGCCCGAGCCGATGAACTGATAGAAGCGCCAGCCCTTCGCGCGCAGCGCCGCCGCGACGTGCGCCGGCAACTCCGCGAACACCGCGTTCGATTCGGGCTTGAAGAGCAGCGACACGCCCGGAATGCCGGCGAGGCGCTCGGCCATCAGCGATGCCATCGCGTTCGCGTGACGCGCGTTGCGCAGCCAGACGTCGTCGTCGAGCAGACCGAGCCACGGCGCGGAAATGAAGCGCATCTTCGAGGCGAGTTGCCCGGCCTGCTTCAGGCGATAGGCAAAATCGGCGGCGAGCGCCTTGTCGAAGAACACGACCGCCTCGCCCACCGGCAGACCGTTTTTCGTGCCGCCGAAGCACAGCACATCGACGCCCGCGCGCCACGTGATCTCCGACGGATGCACGTTCAGCGTCGCGACCGCGTTCGCGAAACGCGCGCCGTCCATGTGGATCTTCAGATGCCGCCGCTTGGCGATGGCCGCGATCGCGCGGATCTCCTCGACGGTGTAGACGGTGCCGACTTCCGTCGCCTGCGTAAGCGAGACGACCTTGGGCTTCGGATAGTGGATATCCGAGCGCTTCGTGACGAGTTCCTCGATCGCGTCGGGCGTGAGCTTGCCGTTCTCGCCCTTCGCGGTGAGCAGCTTCGAGCCGCCGGAGAAGAATTCGGGGCCGCCGCATTCATCGGTTTCGATATGCGCGAGTTCGTGGCAGATCACCGAGTGATACGACTGACAGAGCGACGCGAGCGCGAGCGAATTCGCCGCCGTGCCGTTGAAGACGAAAAAGACTTCGCAATCGGTCTGGAAGAGGTTGCGGATGCGGTCGCAGACTTGCGTGGTCCACGAATCGTCGCCATAGGCGGGTTCGTGGCCGCTCGTGTTGGCCTGGATCAGCGCTTGGAGCGCTTCCGGGCAGATGCCTGCGTAGTTGTCGGAGGCGAAGTGTTGGATCGGGTCCGTGGGCGCTGTCATGGGGTCGCTGTGATGGCCGGTTTTTGAACGCGGCGCGCGCGGGCGCTAAAACATCGAACGTCATCGCGCGCGCCGGCAATCGGGCCATTTTAGCGGTTCATCGCCTTCCGAACCGCGTGCGCCTACTTGGTGTTCGGCGCGCTCGCGGCGTTGGCCTGCTGCGCCTGTTGCGCCTGCTTGTCCTTCTTGTTCGCTTCGTGATGGCCGATCGCGCAGCCGCCGATCGCGCCCGCGGTGCCATGTCCGCCCGCGACATGTCCCGCGACGCCGCCGACCGCCGCGCCCTTCAGACAGCCCTTCGCCTGCGCGGCGCCCGTTGCTGCGAGCATCGTCGAAGCCAGAATGATCGATGCGAGTCTGCGATTCATATGTCGTCTCCCTTGTGTTGATGGAACTTCACGGGAAGACGCACGCGCCATACCTGACAGCGTGTAAAGAAAAACGGCCCGATCTTCGTCAGATCGAGCCGTTTTGTCAGAAGCGATGAACGCTTAAAGCTGCTGCTGCACCCATCCGGTCACGCCGGCCAGCGCGGCCGGCAGATTGGCCGGTTCCGTGCCCCCTGCCTGCGCCATGTCGGGACGGCCGCCGCCCTTGCCGCCGACCTGCTGCGCGACGAAATTGACGAGCTCGCCCGCCTTCACCTTTTTCGACGCGTCCGGCGTCACGCCCGCGATCAAGCTGACCTTGCCGCCATCGACCGATGCAAGCACGATCGCCGCGCTCTTGAGCTTGTCCTTGAGCTTGTCGACGGTTTCACGCAGCGTCTTTACGTCCGCGCCTTCGAGTTGCGCGGCGAGCACCTGCACGCCGGAAACATCGACGGCCTTCGAGACGAGTTCGTCGCCCTGGCTCGCCGCCAGCTTCGATTTCAGCGCGCCCAGTTCCTTCTCCAGCGACTTCACGTGCTCCTGAACCTGCGCGATGCGTTGCGTGAGTTCGGACGGTTGCGCCTTCAGCACGCCCGCTGCCGCATTGATGCGCTGATCCAGTTCCTGCACGTAGCGCACGGCGTTGTCGCCGGTGATCGCCTCGACGCGGCGAATGCCCGCCGCCACGCCGCCTTCCATCACGATCTTGAAGAAGCCGATGTCGCCGGTGCGCTGCACGTGCGTACCGCCGCACAGCTCGCGCGAGAAGCCGAGATCGAGCACGCGCACGGTGTCGCCGTATTTCTCGCCGAAGAGCGCCATCGCGCCGCCCTTCACCGCGTCGTCGTACGGCATCACGCGCACGACGCCCGGCGCGTTCGCGATGATCTCGTTGTTGACGATCTGCTCGACGCGACGGATTTCTTCGTCCGACATCGGCGCGTTGTGTGCGAAGTCGAAGCGCGTCTTGTCCGCATCGACGAGCGAGCCTTTCTGCTGCACGTGACCGCCGAGCACTTCGCGCAGCGCCTTGTGCATCAAATGCGTGGCCGAGTGATTGCGCGCGGTGCGGGCGCGGCGCACGCCGTCGATTTCCGCCTTCACGACGTCGCCGACCTTGAGCGTGCCCTGCTCGACCGTGCCGTGATGACCGACGACATCGGCCTGCACTTTCAGCGTGTCCGCGACGGCGAAGCGCACGCTTGCGTTCGCGAGCACGCCCTGATCGCCGACCTGGCCGCCCGATTCGGCATAGAACGGCGTGTGATCGAGCACGACGACCGCTTGCTGGCCGTCCTTCACTTCATTGACCGATGCGCCTTCGACGTACAACGCGAGGATTTTCGCGTCGTCGAAGATTTCCTTTTCGTAGCCGTGGAACGTGGACTTCGCGCCCGAGTATTCGAGGCCCGCCGCCAGCTTGAACTTGCCGGCCGCGCGCGCCTGATCGCGCTGACGCGCCATCGCGTCGTCGAACGCGGGTTCGTCGACGGTCACGCCACGCTCGCGGCACACGTCCGCCGTCAGATCGAGCGGGAAGCCGTAGGTGTCGTGCAGCTTGAACGCGAGTTCGCCGTCCAGTTGCTTCACGCCCTTCTTTTCGAGATCGGCGAGTTCGCCTTCGAGGATCGACATACCGTGCTCGATGGTCTCGAAGAAGCGCTCTTCTTCCTGACGCAGCACGTCGGTCACGCGTTGTTGCGCATCGGTGAGTTCCGGATACGCCGCGCCCATTTCCGCGACGAGATCCGCGACGAGCTTGTGGAAGAACGCGCCCTTCTTGCCGAGCTTGTAGCCGTGACGGATCGCGCGGCGCACGATGCGGCGCAGCACGTAGCCGCGGCCTTCGTTGCCGGGAATGACGCCGTCGACGATCAGGAACGAGCATGCGCGGATGTGGTCCGCGATCACCTTCAGCGAGTTGTTTTCCAGATCCGGCGTGTTCGTTTCGCGCGCCGCGGCCTTGATGAGATTCTGGAACAGGTCGATCTCATAGTTGCTGTGCACGTGCTGCAGCACCGCGGCGAGACGTTCGAGGCCCATGCCGGTATCGACGCACTGCTTGGGCAGCGGCGTCATGTTGCCTTGCGCGTCGCGATTGAACTGCATGAACACGAGATTCCAGATCTCGATGAAGCGGTCGCCGTCTTCTTCGGGCGATCCCGGCGGGCCGCCCCAGATTTCCGGGCCGTGGTCGTAGAACACTTCGGAGCACGGACCGCACGGGCCGGTGTCGGCCATCTGCCAAAAATTGTCCGATGCGTAACGGGCGCCCTTGTTGTCGCCGATGCGGATGATGCGCTCGACCGGCACGCCGATTTCCTTCGCCCAGATATCGAAGGCTTCGTCGTCTTCCTGATAGACCGTGACCGTGAGTTTTTCCGCCGGCAGGTTGTAGACCTTCGTCAGCAGTTCCCAGCAGTAGTGAATCGCGTCGCGCTTGAAGTAATCGCCGAACGAGAAGTTGCCGAGCATCTCGAAGAACGTGTGATGCCGCGCGGTGTAGCCGACGTTCTCCAGATCGTTATGCTTGCCGCCCGCGCGCACGCTGCGCTGCGCGGTCGTCGCGCGCGAATACGGACGCGATTCGCTGCCCAGGAACACGTCCTTGAACTGGACCATGCCCGAGTTGGTGAAGAGCAGCGTCGGGTCGTTGCCGGGCACGAGGCTCGACGAACGCACGATCGTATGGCCCTTCGATTCGAAAAACTTCAGGAATTTCTCGCGTATTTCGGCGGCTTTCATAGCGTACGGGGCGTGTCTTCGGTTCTTTGATGGCGCCCGCGGGCAGCTGATTTCGCAGGCTGCCGGCGGAACAAGGGTGATTGTCGATTATACGGGATTCGCCGCGCGCGCCCGGGCGATGCGGACGCCCGCGCTATCGCGCACGCCGCGGTTCTGTGCGACAGTCGCACTCCGGAGACACAACGTAGCGAGACACATCGATGGGAGCCTTGAGCCATATCCGCGTGCTGGACCTGACCCGCGTGCTGGCGGGACCGTGGTGCGCGCAGACGCTCGCCGACTTCGGCGCGGACGTCATCAAGATCGAGCGGCCCGGAACCGGCGACGACACCCGTCACTGGGGCCCGCCCTACCTCAAGACGCCCGAGGGCAACGACACGCACGAAGCCGCGTACTACCTCGCGGCGAACCGCAACAAGCGCTCGGTGACGGTCGATATCGCCACGCCCGAAGGCCAGCAGATCGTGCGCGAACTGGCCGCGCAAAGCGATGTCGTCCTCGAAAACTACAAGGCCGGGCAACTGAAGAAGTACGGGCTCGACTACGAGTCGCTGAAGGCCGTGAAGCCGGACATCGTCTATTGCTCGGTGACGGGCTTCGGGCAGACGGGGCCGTACGCGTCGCGCGCGGGCTACGATTTCATCGTGCAGGGCATCGGCGGATTCATGAGCATCACCGGCGAGCGCGACGGCCAGCCCGGCGGCGGTCCGCAGAAAGCGGGGGTGGCGATCGCCGATCTGATGACCGGCATGTACGCGACCATCGGCGTGCTCACCGCGCTCGCGCACCGCGACCGCACGGGCGAGGGCCAATACATCGACATGGCGCTGCTCGACGTGCAGGTCGCGATGCTCGCCAACATGAACACGAATTTTCTCGCGAGCGGCAAGCCGCCGGTGCGCTGGGGCAACGCGCATCCGAACATCGTGCCGTATCAGACCTTCCAGACGAGCGATGGCTGGATCATCGTCGCGGTGGGCAACGACGGGCAGTTCCGCAAGTTCGTCGAAGCGGGCGGACGCCCCGAGCTGGCCGACGACGCGCGTTTCGCGGCGAATCCGTCGCGCGTGCGCAACCGCGACATGCTCGTGCCGATTCTCGCGGACATGGTGCGTCTGAAAGGCAAGCACGAATGGATCGCCGAGCTCGAGGCGGCGGGCGTGCCGTGCGGGCCGATCAACGATCTCGGCGAAGTATTCGAGGATCCGCAAGTGCTCGCGCGCAGGATGCAGATCGATCTGCCGCATCCGACGGCCGGCACCGTGAAACTCGTCGCGAGCCCGATCAAGATGAGCGCGACGCCGCCCGAAGCGCGCACGCATCCGCCGCTGCTAGGCGAGCACACGTCGAGCGTGCTGGCCGACGTGCTCGGCTACGACGAAGCGAAAATCGCGCGATTGCGGGAAAAGAAGGCGATCTGAACCCTTATCGAACGCCCGCGCCGATCAGACCGCCCGCCGCCGCGCCCGCGACGGTGCCGATCGGCCCGCCCGTGACCAGATACCCGAGCGCGCCGCCGGCGGCCGCGCCGACGCCCGCGTGAGCCTGCTGACGCGAGACGTTTGCGCAGGCGGCGAGGCTCGATACGAGCGCGGCTGCGGCGGCGAATTTGAGCGTCGTGAGGGCGATCTTCTTCATGATGGGCTTCCTTGTGTTGTCGTTGTGATGTGTTGTGCCTGGCGCTCGAGCGTGCCCCCGGAACCGGCGCGCTCGATGCACGCGAGCCGATCTTAAGAGCCCGCGCGCGCGCCTTTCAACGCGATTTACGTCCCGTTACGGCGGTTACGAGGCGTGCCGCGGCACGTAAACCATGTAACGGAACTCGCGAAACGGCGCGACGGCTGGAACCGCCCGGCGAAACAAAGCGCGAGCGCTTCCTCATACGCCGCCGCGGCCTGCCCCGGACGGTTGCGTAAGGTAGAATCGACCCAATATTCAAGGCCTTCGTACGCGTTTCGAGTTTCATCGAGCGCTTCCCGAACCGATCACGCGCGCGAGCGCATCCGCTGCCACTTTTTCCGCATGAACACCGATCGCAACGACGCTCCGGCGCCATCCAATTTCATTCGCAACATCATCGAAGACGACAACCGCTCCGGCAAATGGTCGCAGCGGGTCGAGACGCGCTTTCCGCCGGAGCCGAACGGCTATCTGCATATCGGCCATGCGAAGAGCATCTGCGTGAACTTCGGCCTCGCCGCGGATTACGGCGGCGTGTGCCATCTGCGCTTCGACGATACGAATCCCGAGAAAGAAAGCGTCGAATACGTCGATTCGATCATCGACGCCGTGAAATGGCTCGGCTTCGACTGGAACAAGAACGGCATCGAGCACCGCTATTTCGCGAGCGACTACTACGACAAGCTGTACGAATACGCCGAAATGCTCATCAAGAAGGGCCAGGCGTACGTCGACAGTCAAACGGCCGAAGAGATGCGCGCGACGCGCGGCTCGGCCACCGAAGCCGGCATCAACTCGCCGTATCGCGATCGTTCGCCCGAAGAAAACCTCGACCTCTTCCGCCGCATGAAGGCGGGCGAGTTCAAGGAAGGCGAGCACGTGCTGCGCGCGAAAATCGACATGGCGTCGCCGAACTTCAACATGCGCGATCCGGTCATCTACCGCATCCGCTTCGCGCATCATTACCGTACCGGCGATACGTGGTGCATCTACCCGATGTACGACTACGCGCACTGCGTGTCGGACGCGATCGAGAACATCACGCACTCGCTCTGCACGCTGGAGTTCGAAGATCATCGGCCGCTCTACGACTGGTTCCTCGCGCAGCTCGCGGACGACGGCGTGTTTCAGCGTCCGCTCCCGCAACAAATCGAGTTCTCGCGCCTGAACCTCACCTACGCGATCACGAGCAAGCGCAAGCTGCTGCAGCTCGTGCAGGACAATCACGTCGACGGCTGGGACGATCCGCGCATGCCGACCATCGTCGGCGTGCGTCGCCGCGGCTTTACGCCGGAAAGCATTCGTTTGATGGTCGAGCGCGTCGGCGTGACGAAGGTCGATTCGTGGATCGACATGAGCATTCTCGAAGGCGCACTGCGCGACGATCTCGACGAGAAAGCGCCGCGCGCGATCGCCGTGCTCGATCCGCTGAAGCTCATCATCGACAACTATCCGGAAGGACAGAGCGAGGAATGCAGCGCGCCGGTGCATCCGCATCATGCGGATCGCGGCGTACGCACGTTCCCGTTCTCGCGCGAATTGTGGATCGAGCGCGAGGACTTTCAGGAAACGCCGCCGAAGGGCTATTTCCGCCTCTTCCCCGGCAACAAGGTGCGTCTGAAGTACGGCTTCATCGTCGAATGCACGGGCGCGGACAAGGACGAGAACGGCAACGTGATCGCAGTGCACTGCAACTACTTCCCGGACAGCAAGTCGGGCACCGAAGGCGCGAACAACTACAAGGTGAAGGGCACGATCCACTGGGTCAGCGCGGCGAGCGCTTATGCGGCCGAGGTGCGTCTGTACGACCGTCTGTTCAAGGAACCGCAGCCGGGCGCGGGCGGCGCGGAGTTCCTCGACGCGCTCAATCCGGATTCGAAGCGCGTCGTGAACGCCTATCTCGAACCGAGCGCGCGCGATGCGAACGCCGAAGACCGCTTCCAGTTCGAGCGGCACGGCTACTTCGTCGCGGACCGTGTGGATTCGCAGCCGGGTAAGCCCGTGTTCAACCGCATCGTCAGCCTGCGCGACAGCTGGGGCAAGCCGGCCTGACATCGATGCAACGAGGGCGCCGCGCGGCGCCCTCGTCGTGTCTGGCGGCCCGGCCATACGCCGCTTCCAACGAGGAGAACATGAAGCAGTCGCATTCCTTCGCGCCGCGCCGCACACGGGCCCAACGAAGCGCCGCCCTCGCCTCCGTGCTGCTGTTCGCATCCGCCGGCGCGGGTGCCGCCACGAGCGCCGAACTGGCGACGGCCCAAGCCAGCGTCGATCAGATGCCGCCGTCGGCGACGCTGCGCAAGATCGCCGAGAACGGCGCGATCGTGCTGGGCACGCGCGAATCGTCGGTGCCGTTTTCGTACACGGTGAAGCAGCAGCCAGTGGGCTACTCGTACGACATCGCACTGAAGGTCGTCGACGACATCAGGAAGCGCCTCAAGATGCCGAACCTCGCGGTCAAGAACGTGATGGTCACGTCGGCGAACCGCATCTCTTATGTCGTGAACAATCAGGTCGATCTGGAATGCGGCTCGACCGCGCATGTGGCCGATCGCGATCCGCTCGTCGCGTTCTCGAACAGCTTTTTTCAGTACGGCATCCGCATGGCCGTGAAGAAGAAGTCGGGCATCCGCGATTACGACGATCTCGCGAACAGGACGGTCGTGACGACGGCGGGCACGTCGGACGAGCGCATGCTGCGGCAGATGAGCATCGACAGGAAGCTGAACCTGCGCATCATCAGCGCGCGCGATCATGCGGAGGCGTTCGCCGCGCTGAAGTCGGATCGCGCGGTCGCGTTCGTGATGGACGATCCGCTTCTCTACGGCAAGATCGCGCAGGAAGGCGCGGCGCGCAATGAATACACGGTGACGGGCGCGCCGCTCGCGAACGAAGCGTACGGCTGCATGATGAGAAAGGGCGACCCGGTGTTCAAGCGCATCGTCGACGACGTGATCGCCGGCATGCAGCGCTCGGGCGAAGCCACGAAGCTCTACGAGACGTGGTTCATGCGCCCGATTCCGCCCGACGGCATCAACCTGCAATTCCCGATGTCGCCGGAAATGAAGGCGCTCTTCGCCAATCCCAACGACCGCACGATCGACTGATCGCGCCGGTCAAAGCGTCTCGTGCAGTTCGGCGAGCAAGAGCGTGGTCTGAAAGAGCCGCGCGAGACTGCGGCTCGCGAACTGATCGACATCCGCCGGACTGACCCAGCGATACGCATCCATCTCCGGAATCATGGTGCCGTCGCTGTAGCGCGGGAAAAACGATTCGCACACGCAATTTTCAAGCTGCACTTCCTCGGCGGAAACGCGCACCGCGAACAGATGCAGATCCTTGTCGCGGCGATAGACGAAGCGCCCGAGATCCTTCAGACGTTCAGCGGGCAGCACGATGCCCGTCTCCTCGACGAGCTCGCGCAACGCCGCCTCGCGCGGGCTTTCGCCCGGATCGGCGGCGCCCTTGGGCACGTCCCAGTGCGTGGTTTCGGTCGCGTGACAGAGCAGCACGTCGCCCTGTTCGTTGAGGATGACCACGCCGCACGATACGGTGCGCGCGGTCATCGATCGCTTGCCCGGTTCGTCACTGCTTCTTGAGTTTCCACGTGCCGTCGCTCTGCTTGCATGCGGTCGGGATCCAGGTTTGCGTCTGTCCCTTCGCGTGCGCGACGAGCGTGACCTTGCGGCATTTGAGGCCGCCGGATTCGAAGGTTTCCTGCGGCGTCACCGTTCCGTTGATCGGGACCGTGTTGCCCGTGCCCTCGTTGTTCCAGTCGAGCGATTCGCCGTCCTGCTTCGTGTTGAGCGCGATCTGCGCGGCCTTGTTGAGCGCCTGCAGGTCGCGCTGCTTCATGTAGGTGATCGGCGTGTTGTTCAGGAAGCCGAGATTGGCGGCGGATGCGGTCGCGCTCACGGCGACGAGCGCGGCTGCCGCGATCGTCCGGAGAGAGGCGTGAGCGAACGCTCGATCTCGTATCGGCATGAAGTTTCTCCTCGTTGCATTGGTGTTTCGCCGATGACCGCGCCGGCCGTCGGCTGCAACGAGAATAGCATGAGGCGCGGGCCGCGCCGCCCGCGCTGTCTCAGTTTTGCGCGGACTTCATTTCGTTGATGCCGATGCCCTTTTGCGAGTCCTTGTCCCTCGCCGGATCGTAGCCGTCGGTGAGCGTGCCGAGGAACGCGACGACGTCCTTGATCTCGGCTTCGTCGAGCGCGGGTTTGTCGCCTTTCTTGCGATCGAACGGCGGCTCGGTGTTGACGTTCTCCCAGTACTTCTTCGGCAGGTCGTCGAACTTCTGCACGGCGCCGTTCTTCGACACCGGATAGAACTTTTCCGGATTCGTGTCGCGCTCGACATAGAAACGCACCACGTCTTCCAGACGATGATAGATGCCGTTATGGAAGAAGGTCTTGCGCGTCGCGACGTTGCGCAGCGACGGCGTGCGGAAGATCCCGCAATACTCGCCCATGCCCTTCAGGTCGCGACGCTCGGGACCGCATGCGCCGAGATCGTGGAAATTCGGATTCTTGTTGATCGGCAAGGCGCGGTTGCGCGGCACGCCGATCGCGATCAGGCCGAAGTCGCTGAACTGCGGCGGCGAGCCGTCCTTCGCGCGCTGGCTGATGTGGCACGACGCGCAATTGCCCTTGTTCTCGTCGTTGAAGAGTTGCAGGCCGTGCATTTCGGCGTCGTTGAGCTTCGCGCGGCCGGCGAGGAACGCGTCGTACTTGCTCGTGTACGGATAGAACTTGTCGGGCGATTGCTCGAACGCTTCGAGCGATTCCAGCACCGACGCGAACGCCTTGTCGTCGCTTGCGAAGACATCGGCGCCGAACGCGCGGCGGAAATCATCGGCATAGGACGACGCCTTCACCGCCGCGACGACCTTGCCCGGCGTGCTGCCCATTTCGAACGACGACAGAATCGGGATGCGCGCCTGATCCGATCCGCGATCGACGCGGCCGTCCCACGTCAGGCCGCCGGTCGGACCGGCATCGACGCTTTCGTCGCCTTCATCGTCGGAATCGTGGAAGTGACGCGTGAAGGCAGGCACCGACTGCAAGTACCTGAGCGACGGCACCGCGCGAAAGCCCGCCTGATGCATGTCGTTGCCGCCGAGCTGCACGGACAGCGCATTCGGCGGCCCGAACGCATGACTCGGGCTATGGCACGACGCGCACGCGAGCTTGCCCGACCCGGACAGCGACGGATCGAAGAAAAGCTTCTCGCCGAGCGAGGTGATCTGCTTCACATGCGCGAATACTTCCGCGCGCGATTGACCGTGCGGCGCCGAGTTGTCCGCGTTGGCCGCATTCACCGTCTTGGCCGCGACGTTCGCCGCGTGCGAATCGCAGCCGCTCATCGCCGCCGAAAACGCGGCAAGCGCGATGGAACACAGGACGAACGGCAGGCGCATCGAAGACATGGCGTAGGAGGCGGAATCGAAAGATGCCGAAGCGTATGTCGTCTGCGTGTCTTTCATGTGACAAGCCTCGACGCTTTCACATCGAACCATCTACGCGAAATTTATTAAGCAAACATTACGCAAACGAAAGCGTTATTACATGGTTGCGTCAATTTGCGTTGCGACACTGCGCACGCCGGCGAGCAAAGACTCATTCGACGATGAAGCCGCGCCGTGCGCCGGTCCCCAACACAAGAGAGATCCTCAATGAACAAGAAACTCGTTTGCGCGGTGCCGATCGTGGCCACTGCCGCATTCGGCCTCTACGCATGCGGTGGCGACGACCATCACGACAGCAGCGATATTTCTTCGGTGAAGAACGTCGTCGTGATCTACGCGGAAAATCGCAGCTTCGACAATCTGTACGGGCATTTCCCCGGCGCGAACGGCCTGCAGAACGTGACGGCGGCGAGCGCGCAGCAACTCGACCGCGACGGCAGCGTTCTGCCGACATTGCCGACGATCTGGACCGGCCTGACGGCGACGGGCGTGACGCCCGCGATCACCGCGGCGATGACGACGAATCTGCCGAACGCGCCGTTCGCCATCGACGATCCGAAGGGCTTCAACATCCAGCTCAACGTCACGACGCGCGATCTGTATCACCGCTTCTACGAGAATCAGATGCAGATCGACGGCGGCAAGAACGACAAGTTCGCCGCGTGGGGCGATTCGGGCGCGCTCGTGATGGGTCACTACGACACGCCGCCGGACAAGCTGCCCCTCTACAAGATCGCGCAGCAATACACGCTCGCGGACAACTTCTTCATGGGCGCGTTCGGCGGCTCGTTCCTGAATCACCAGTGGCTCGTCTGCGCCTGCACGCCGATCTATCCGAACGCGGACAAGAGCGTCGCGGCCGGCTCGATTTCGGCCGTGAATGCCGATGGCGTGTCGCTGAAGCTCAAGACGAATCCGCCGCCTTCGGCGCTCACCGGCTCGGCGGACGCGCAGTTCGTGAACTCGGGCACGCTCACGCCCGACTTCTACGCCGTCAACACGATGCAGCCGCCGTATCAGCCGAGCGGCAACCCGGCGCCCGCGGGAGTCGATCCGGCGCTCGGCGATGCGACCAAGGCCAACACGCTGCCGCCGCAGACGCAGCAGCACATCGGCGATCTGCTGAACAGCGCGGGCGTGAGTTGGGCGTGGTACGGCGGCTCGTGGGCGGCGGCGCTCGCGAACCGCTCGGTCATCAACGGCGCGGTCAACGTCGTGCCTGACTTCCAGACGCATCATCAGCCGTTCAACTACTTCGCCGATCTCGCGCCCGGTACGGCGAACCGCGCGCAACACTTGCTCGACGGCGGCACGAACGGTTCGGAGTTCATCAAGGCGATCGACGCGGGCACGCTGCCGCAAGTCGCGTTCTACAAGCCGCAGGGCAACCTGAACGAGCACGCCGGTTACACGGACGTCGCGCAGGGCGACCAGCACATCGCCGATCTGATCTCGCATCTGCAGAAGAGCCCGCAGTGGAAGAACATGGTCGTCGTCGTGACGTATGACGAAAACGGCGGCTTCTGGGATCACGTCGCGCCGCCGAAGGGCGATCGCTGGGGTCCGGGCACGCGCATTCCGGCGCTCATCATTTCGCCGTACGCGAAGAAGGGCTTCGTCGATCACACGCAGTACGACACCACGTCGATCCTTCGCTTCATCACGAAGCGCTTCAACCTGCCGACGCTGCCGGGCCTCGCCTCGCGCGACGCCGCGCTGGTGGCGAACGGCGCGCCAAAGATGGGCGATCTGACCAACGCGCTCGACTTCTCGCAGTAAGCATCGCGCGCACGCAACAATGAAAGGGCCGCGGCTTTCGAAGCCGCGGCCCTTTCATTTTGCCGACGATCACGCGAGCGCGAAGATCGTCGCCAGATCGCTCGTGCGCGACGCGCCCGCTTGCGCGAGAACGCGCGCTTCCAGTTCGTCGATGTGCGTACGCATCGCAGTTAGCGCGGCATCGAGATCGCCCTGTTCGAGGGCGTCGATGAGTTGCGCGTGTTCATCGGATGAGCAGTTCGACAGCTTCGATGGATCGAAAAGCGCCTTGTAGAGCTCGGTCTTCGCGACGAGCCTCGCGAGAAACGCCTCCACTTCCGGCGCGCCCGCGAGTTCCGCGAGGAGCACATGAAAGTGGCCCGCGAGACGCACGCATTCCGCGACGCTCCCCGCTTTCAGCGCGCGCTGTTCGGCCTTGACGTGAGCGCGCAACGCACGCAACGCCTTCACGCTCAACGCGCCGCACAGCGATGCGACGATGCCCGCCTCCACCACTTGCCGCGCGCGATAAACCTCGCGGATGTCGTCGACGGTCGGCGACGGCACGAACGCGCCGCGATTCGCTTCGAGCGTGAGCTTGCCTTCCGCGCCGAGGCGCGCGAGCACCTTGCGGATCGTGCCGCGCGTGCACTCGAAGGCTGCGGCGAGCTCGCGCTCGACGAGCTGCGCGCCGGGCGCGAGCTTGCCCTGCAAAAGCGCGGACGCGATTGCCGCGTAGACGCGCTCGTCCGCGGAAATGTCCTTCGATGAAGTGTCCTTGCGTGATGCCATGATGCCCGCCGTGCTTGCGATGAATCGCATTGTAGCGAGCGCGCACCGCCGCGTACGAATGCGCCCTATTCGCTCCGTCGTATTTTTGGTTGACCAAAAATAGAGAGAATGGTCAACCATTTCGCTCCGAGGAACCGTCACATGAAAGCATCGAACGTCGCGTGGCTCGCGGTGATCGTCGCGATCGGCCTGAATCTGCGGCCGCTGCTCACGTCCGTCAGCCCGCTGATGGGCGTGATCTTGCACGCGACAGGACTGTCGTTTCGCGGGGCGTCGATGCTGACCGGCTTGCCCGTCGTCGCGATGGGCGTGTGCGCGTTCGGCGCGAGCGCGCTGTCACGCTCGCTCGGCAATGCGCGCGGCGTGGCGCTCGGGCTCATCGCGATCGTCGCGGCGTGCGCGGCGCGCCTCGTCGCGGGGAACGCGGTGGCGCTCGTCGCGAGCGCGGCCATCGCGGGCACGGGCGTCGCCGTCATTCAGGCGCTCTTGCCGGGCGTGATGAAGACGCGCTTTCCCGCGCGCCTGCCCTTCGCGATGGGCCTCTATTCCGCATCGATCATGGCGGGCGGCGGGCTCGGCGCGAGCATTACGCCGGCGGTCGCATCGCGCGTGACGTGGCAGGCTGGACTCGCGTTCTGGGCTGTTCCCGCGCTGATCGCGCTCGCGGCTTGGATGATGCTGATGCGCGCCGATGCGTTGCCGCGCGTCGCATCGACGGGCCGCGCGAAGCCCGCGCCGTCGCTCTTTCTCAATCGTCGCGCGTGGACGCTCGGGATTTTCTTCGGGCTCGTCAATGGCGGCTATACGAGCCTCGTCGCGTGGATGCCCGCGTATTACCAGCAACTCGGCCGCGGCGTGACCGAAAGCGGCGCGCTGCTGGCGATGCTCACGGCGTTCCAGGCGTCGTCCGCGCTGCTGTTGCCGATGGCGGCGGCGCGTTTCGGACGCGGCAGGGATCGTCGTCCGTGGATCGCGCTCGGCCTCGCCGCGCAGCTCGCGGGGTTCGCGCTGTTGCTAGTGGCGCCGCTTGCCGCGCCGCTCGCCGTCGTCGCGTTGCTCGGCGCGGGCCTTGGCGGTGTGTTCGCCCTTTCGCTCGTGCTGACGCTCGATCACGCCGACGATCCCGCGTTGGCCGCGCGGCTCGTCGCGTTCGTGCAGGGCGTGGGGTTCGTGATCGCGGCGATTGCGCCGGTCGTCGCGGGCATCGTGCGCGACGTGAGCGGCGGCTTCTCGATGTCGTGGATGATGCTCGCCGCGAGCCTCGTCGCGATGATCGCGCTCGACGTCGTGTTCGTCCCGCGCGGGTATGCGCGCGCGATGCGGTCCGCGCGGGTCAGCGAACCGCGTGACAGGCGAAGAACTCGTCGAGCAGATCGGTCATCTGCCATACGGGACACGGACGGCGGCAATGCCCGTCGTAACCCGCTTCCTTGAGATGCGCGATCGGCTCTTCGGGCAGAAAACCGCTCATCGCGATGATGAGGCGAGTGGCGTCGTCATCGGCTTCGCGCAGCGCCCGCACCAGCGCGTAGTTGCCGGAACCTCCGATGCGCGTATCGAGAAAAAGCACATGCGGACGCCATTGCTCGACGATGTTTCTGGCCGATGACACATCCGCCGCAAGTTGCGCCGGAAAGCCCTTCAGCTCGAACAGCGACGCAAGCGACGCGCCGAGCACGCGTTCCGGCAGCGCGAGCAGCACGCGGCGCGATTCCGGTTGCAGGCGCAGCTTCTTGCGATTCCATAGCGAGCATTGCGCCGGGCTGGTTTCGTATGCTCGATTGTTCAAGTCACCCTCTTTCGACGATGCGGTACGCACCGTCACCGTTGTGGCGCACCGCGCGCCACGATGACGCATCGGCGCACCGTCGATGGGCGGCACGTCTGCTTGTACGAGATGGTTAAATTTGTGAAGCGTTATGTGGCGCGGAGTTGCGGGGATCGGGCGCGCACGCGGGGGAAGGACGGGCAGGAAGCGGGCCAGGCGATGGCGCCTCGCTGCTTGCTTTGCGCGGAGCGCAAAGCAAAAAGCCCAGCCGAAGGAAGACTGGGCTTTTGCCTGTGTGCAGGCCGTTTGGCCCGCCCTACACGACTCGAACGTGTGACCTACGGCTTAGAAGGCCGTTGCTCTATCCAGCTGAGCTAAGGGCGGAGAACCGGAGCGGGCGGCGGAAGCAACGCGAGTAAGACGCGAGACAACCGCGAAAGCCGCCGCCAATCAGAAGAGATCGCGATTTTACCTCATTCGCCGCTGCCCTTGTCCCGGCTCGTCACATCGGCTGCGGATGCATCATGAACCAGCCGAGGAAGAAGATTCCCGCGATCACGCAATACACGCCGAACGACGCGAGCTTGCCGTGGCCTTCGAAGTAGCGCATCAGGAAGCGCACGCTCAGATACGCCGCGATGCCCGTCAGCACCCCGCCCAGCACCGAATCGGCGAGTTGTCCCGGCGCGTGAAAGAGCTTCGGCAATTCGAGCACGCCCGCCGCGAAGATGATCGGCGTGCCGAGCAGGAACGAGAATTCCGCCGCCGCTTCAGCCGTGAGACCCGCGCCCACGCCCGCGATCATCGTCAGGCCGCTGCGCGAAAAGCCCGGAATCAGCGCGCCGATCTGCGCGAGCCCGACCAGAAACGCCTGCCTGAACGTGAGCTTTTCCGGCGCCCGCGTCGCGCGGCTTCGCTGCAGACGGTCACCGAGCCACAGCAGCACGCCGTTGACGATCAGCGCCGCCGCGACGATCCGCAGATCGTGAAAGATGGCCTCGAGCCGCTTCTCGAGCAGCAAGCCGACGATGCCCGTCGGAATCGTGCCGATGATGAGCGCCCACATCATGTGCCCATCGTCGTTCTTGCGTCCGCCGAGCGACGCGAGGAAGCCGCGGATCAGCGCGATCCAGCGTTCACGGAAATACCAGAGCAGCGCGACGGCCGTGCCCAGATGCAGCGCGACGAGAAACGGCAGCAGTTGCGGCGCGTGCTTGTCGATGTGCATGCCGATCAGGCCGGGAACGAGGAGCGTGTGCCCGAGGCTGCTGACAGGAAAGAGCTCGGTTACGCCCTGGAGCACGCTTAAGAAAACGAGAAACCACAAAGTCACGCGTCGGTCCTTTTTCGGGGAAGGTGGAGGACGCGCCGTGCAGTTCCATTCCTCGCGTCACGCGAAGCCAAAGATGCCGGACAGGGAATGTGGAACAGGAAGGATGAGTCGATACGGCGCGCAAACGGGACCGATTATGCCGTCGGCTAAATCGAGCGCCAAGCGCTTACCGCACACAAATTGCGCCGACAGTCAATCGTCGGCAAAACGAAGCATTATCGAAAGTCGATGACAGGCAATACGAAAGCGAGCGCGCCTCCGAACGGCACGCGGACTCGCAATTCGGCGATCGCCCGTCAGGCCTTCAGCTTGTAGAGGAAAAGCGCCGTGCTTGCCCCGAAGAGCCCGAACATCGCGACGCCCATTACCATCGCCAGATCCATGGTTACTCCTTGTCCGTCTGATTCCCAACACAGGGAGCATATAACAACATATTGCATAAGCCTTGCTTAGTCGCAATTTCCCGCAAAGGGTTTTTCCGGACAGAATTCCAAGGCAGAATCGTCGGGTTAAGCCGCGTCGCTCAGGAGCGTGCGCGGCGTCTCGCCATCCAACGGAGCGCCTGCCATCATGTCACCGGAATCCGACATCATCGAAATCGAGCGCGACGGCGCCGCCATCGAGCTCGCGCCGCACGCGGGCGGACGCCTCATGACCTGGCGCGTCGGCGGCAAGCCCGTCGTGCACTGGCCCGACGCCGCCGACTGGTCCAATCCCGCGAAGATCCGCGGCGGCAATCCGCTGCTCTTTCCGTTTCTCGGACGGCATTTCGTCGATGGCGAAATCGGCAAGTGGCGCGATCCGGAAGGCATCGTGCATGCGCTGCCGACGCACGGCTTCGCGCGCAACCTGCCCTTTTCCCACACGCGCGACGCCGACGGCCACGGCCTGCGCATGACGCTCGTCGACAGCGACGCAACCCGCGACGGCTATCCGTTCGCGTTCCGCTTCGAGGCGGCGTACCGCATCGTCGACGGCCATACGCTCGAAGTCGAGCTGACGACGTCGAATCCGGGCGAGGTCGCGCTGCCCTACTACGCCGGGCATCACTTCTATTTTCATCTGCCGCACGGCCAGCGCGGCGAGAGCAGCGTCGCGCTGCCGCACACCGAACGGCGCCGTCAGCTTCCGGACGGCTCGATCACCGAAGCCGAGCCCGGCCTGCCGCGTTATTCGCTCGCCGATCCGGGCATCGTCGATACGTTTCATTGCCTCACGCGGCAGTCCGACGAACCGGTGCTGTTGAATCTGCCGGGCCTGAAGCGCACGATCGCCTTCGAGTTGCAGCAGCCCGATTCCGTGCCGTGGTACGCGGTCACGACCTGGACCGAATCCGATGCATCGGACTTCTATTGCGTCGAACCGTGGATCGGCCTGCCCGATGCCATCCACAACGGGCGCGGCCTGCGCTGGCTCGCGCCGGGCAAGACGGAGACGGCTTCGCTGCGGCTCGTCGTCGGCGAGCAGGCGTAGGCGAAGCGGCGTCATTCTGTCCGGGGAAACCCGAGACGGTAAAATCCTGCCTTTCGATTCGCCGCGCGGCTGTGCTCGCACTGCTGGCGGCGATGCTTTGCGAGGTCAGGTTTGCAAAAAATAATTCGACGGCTCGTCTGCGCATCGCTCATCGCAGTGTTGGCCGCTTGTGGAACGGGGCCGGTCGCGCCGGGTTTCTATCGTGTAGAGCGTGGAGACACGGTTTCCAAAATCGCGCGCGAGAATCGCACGACGATCGCGAACATCAAGCGCTGGAACGGGCTCGCGAATCCCGACGCCATCGAGGTCGGACAGGTGCTGCGCATCGCGCCGCCTGCGGGCAGCGCGAGCACCGCGGATTCATCGGGTGCGGCGGCAACGGGCAGCGCGAAGAGCGAAGCCGGCGCGCAGGCGTCCTCGCAGAGCAAGGCCGGACCGGGCGTCACGCTCGTGTGGCCGGCGCAGGGCAGCGTCGTTCGCAGCTTCGACGGCAAGAACTCGAAGGGCATCGACATCGCCAATGCGGCGGGCACGCCCGTCGTCGCCGCCGCGAGCGGCAATGTCGTCTACGCCGGCAACGGTCTGCGCGGCTACGGCAACATGCTGATCGTCAAGCATGACGACGATTATCTGACCGCCTACGCCCACAATCGCGTGCTTCTGGTGAAGGAAGGCCAGACCGTGCAGCAGGGCCAGCAAATCGCCGAAATGGGCGACACCGACAGCAATCGCACCATGCTGCATTTCGAAGTGCGCTACATGGGCCGCTCGACGGACCCGGCGCGCTATCTGCCGCCGCGCTGACAGCCGGCGGCCGCTTTAAGGAAGATCGATGAGATTGACGATGAGGATGAACACTGCCGCGCTCGGCGCGGCTCTCGCGCTCACCGGCGCGCTGGCCGGCTGCGCGAGCGGCCCGACGATGACCTATCTGCCTTCGGGCGACACGGGCTTCGCGATCAACTGCAGCGGCGGCGACGCGGCGACGAGCTGGGCGGCCTGCTACAAGCAGGCGGGTGAAACGTGCGGCGCGTATGGTTACGACGTGATTTCGAAGGATGCCGACAACGGCGCGACCGCAGGCGGCACGGTGGGCGGGATCTTCGGCGCGAACATCAAGAACCGTTCGATGGTGATCCGCTGCAAGCAGTAACGCCCGTCAGCGGTCTTTCGGCGCCCACGTGCGCCAATGCCCCGACAACGGATCGATATGCGCGGCAAACGCCACGAGCGAAGCGACGGCGAGCGGCGCGACAGCAGCAAAAATCCAGAGCAGATCCATGACAGATACATTTTGCAACAAGTTCGGGCGATGATACCCGAGCGGCAAAAGTTTCGTTGGATGAATCCCGCCGAAATCGCCGAAACGGAAAGAGTTACGCATTACGGTTTCTTGCATCCCTGCACGAGGCGCGCCTTGCATCCCGTTACGCACGGAAACAAGCGCATACAGCCGTGACGCGCTCGAATTCCTAGACTGGCGGCAGCCCGTGCCGTATCTCCGCGCGAACGGTTGGCGCGGGTCAGAAGCCCCGGTGCGCCCGCATCGGGGCTTCGTCTTTGCGGGGCTTACTGAGGCTTGGCAGGATCGGAGATCATCGACGGCGGCGTCATGTCCGTCGGCACGCCCTTGTAGTCGGGCGGATCTTTCGGTTCGTGCTTTTGATGGCCAGACTCCGCACAGGCGGCGAGACCGAGCGTGAAGAAAACGGCGCAAGCGAACGCGGAAACAGCGCGCATTGAGACTCCTGGAAGAGCGTAGAAAAGACAAAGGGGTTACAAGCCGTAACTTGTAACCCCTTCGTGTATCGTGGTCGGAGCGAAAGGATTCGAACCTTCGACCCTCTGATCCCAAATCAGATGCGCTACCAGGCTGCGCTACGCTCCGACGAGCCGCAGATTGTAGCGTGCCTGACCCGCGTCCGCAATGCCGAACTCAGGCACGCAACTTTCTGCTGCATCCGAAAGCGAACCTCATCATCCGGAGACAATCGATGAACCTCATTCTCTGGCGACACGCCGAAGCAGAAGATCAGGCGTCGAGCGATCTCGCGCGGCAGCTCACGCCGCGCGGGCGCAAACAGGCGCAAGGCATCGCGAAGTGGCTGAAGGCGCGCATCGACGATGACGCCGTGCTGCTCGCCAGTCCCGCGACGCGCACGATCCAGACGGCCGAAGCCTTCGGCGACCGCTATCGCGTCGTCGACGCGCTCGCGCCCGGCAACGGCGCGCAGGCCGTGCTCGATGCGGCGGGCTGGCCGGACGGCATTGCGGAGACGGTCGTCGTCATCGGGCATCAGCCGACGCTCGGCCGGGTGGCCGCGCTCCTCATGACGGGCCACGAAGCGGATTGGTCGATCAAGAAGTCGGGCATCTGGTGGCTCCAGTCGCGCACGCGCGGCGGCGACGGGCAAAGCGTGCTGCGCGCGGTCATCAATCCGGACCTGCTTCAGGCGTCGTAAGCCCGCGTTCATGCGGATGTCGTTTCATCGAAACGTCATTGCGATGCCATGCGAGCGTCACCGTGCATTACTACATTGGCGAGGACTTGAAGCCACAGCAACGTCCTGTCGAGGAACGCCAATGCAAGAACTGCCGACGCCTTTCCTGCAACTCGGAGCGTCATCGCTCTCGCTCGATTCGCGCCGCCACCTTCCGCGCACGTCGGAAACGAACACGGGCCGCGAGCGCCTGCAAGTCGCGTGGGCGCGCGACGACGACGCCCTGCGCGACGCGCAGCGCCTGCGCTTTCGCGTGTTCTCGGAGGAAATGGGCGCGCGTCTGTCCGGCCCCGCAGGGCTCGACGTCGACGCCTTCGACGCCTATTGCGATCACCTGCTCGTGCGCGATCTCGACACGCTGCAGGTCGTGGGCACGTATCGCGTGCTGCCGCCGCATCAGGCGGCGCGCATCGGGCGTCTCTACGCTGAAAGCGAATTCGACGTGTCGCGCCTCACGCACCTGCGCCCGAAGCTCGTCGAAGTAGGACGCTCGTGCGTGCATCCGGATTATCGCAACGGCGCGGTGATCATGTCGCTGTGGGGCGGCCTCGCCGCGTACATGATGCAAAACGGCTATGAGACGATGCTCGGCTGCGCGAGCGTCGGCATGATCGACGGCGGTCATTACGCCGCGAATCTCTACACGTCGCTACCCGCCGATGCGCTCACCGCCCCTGAGTACCGCGCGTTCCCGCACACGCCGCTGCCCGTCGAGGAGTTGCGCACCGGCGCGAACGTGAGCCCGCCGCCGCTCGTGAAGGGTTATCTGCGGCTCGGCGCGAGGATTTGCGGCGCGCCGGCGTGGGATCCGGATTTCAACACCGCCGACTTCCTCACGCTCTTCCGTCTGTCCGATATCAACGCTCGTTACGCGCGGCATTTCATCGGCGACATGCAGGGACGTTGAAGCCCTGAAACGCAAAAGGCCCCGTCGACTCGACGGGGCCTTCGCTTTTCTCACGACGCGAAAATCAGTCGCCCGTATAGACCACGCGATACGGCCGCCCGATCTTCTCCCATTCCATCGCTTCCTGAACGAGGCTGTAGTCGGTGAGCGGATTGTTCGCCACCCACTCGTTCGGCAGATGCACTTCGAAACCGCCACTCGCCTGCCTCACTTCGATGCCGGGCAGCCCGACATCCGTGCGCCGGCGCGACAGCAGCGCGGCGAGCCGCAGGCAAAACAGCAGCGTCCATTCGACGTCGCGCGCCTGCGCGAGCTTGCCGAGCTTGCCGGCGTGGCCGAGCACGAGCGCGGCGAGACGCGCCTGATCGGTGCGGGAAAACCCCGGCATGTCGGCGTTGCTCGCGATATACGCCGAATGCTTGTGATACGCACTGTGCGCGATCGACAGTCCGATCTCGTGCAGCGACGCGGCCCACGCGAGGAACATGCGGTTCTCCTCGCGCACGTCTTCGTCGGGTTCGCCGAGCTGGTCGTAGAAGCTGATCGCCAGTTCGCCGATGCGCTCCGCCTGCGCGGCATCGACGCCATAACGGCGCTTGAAGCCTTCGACCGTCACCGTCCGCATGTCCTGATGCTGCGAGCGTCCGAGCAGGTCGTAGAGCACGCCGAGGCGCAGCGCGGCATCGGTCGTATCGGCATAGTCGATGCCCAGTTCCTCGAACACGCCGAGCATGATCGACAGCCCGCCCGCCAGCACCGGCACGCGATCGGGCTTCAACGCGACGAGCTTCAGCCGGTTCACGTTCTCGGCCTTGATGAGCGCGCGCTTGAGCTTCTCCAGCCCGCCGCGCGAGATGCCGTGCGTGATGCCTTCGTCGTTGAAGCCGTTCGCCTCGATCAGTTCCGCGAGCGCGCGCGCCGTGCCCGACGAGCCGATCGCCTGATCCCAGCCGGTGCCCTTGTATTCGCTCGAAATGATCTGGATCTCGCGTTTGGCGGCGAGTTCGGCCTGCCGCATCGTGTATTCGTCGACGTTGCCGGCCGGGAAAAACTGGCGGCTATGGCTCACGCAGCCGATATAGAGGCTTTCCATGTGGATCGGCGTGTAATGCGATCCGATGATGAATTCCGTCGAGCCGCCGCCGATATCGACCACGAGCCGCTTGCCCGCGCTCGCCGGCACCGAATGCGCGGCGCCCGCGTAGATGAGGCGCGCTTCCTCGCGCCCGGCGATGACTTCGATCGGAAACCCGAGCGCGGCTTCCGCCTCGGCGAGAAAGTCGGGCGCGTTTTTCGCGACGCGCAGCGTGTTGGTGGCGACGGCGCGCACCTGGTCGGGATGGAAATCGCGCAGACGTTCGCCGAAGCGCTTCAGCGCGTCCCAGCCGCGCACCTGCGATGCGCGGTCGAGCATCTTGTCCTTGGAGAGGCCGCCGCCGAGACGTACGGGCTCGCGCAGCGCGTCGACCTGATAGATCTGGCTGCCGGCGGGCGTTTCCTCGACCCGTCCGACGATCAACCGGAAACTGTTCGATCCGAGGTCGACCGCGGCAAGTAGATGGGGATGTGTGACCATCGGATATCCAGAAATCGTGAAGTGGGGGGAAGCACTGTCACAGCGGCGCTGCTGCAGCGCACGAATTCTATTCTATGCCGGGTTGGCGAGCGGGCCTTGCCGTCCCGTTCGGAACCGCGCGTTTGCGCTGGCAACGCTATCCGCAATGTGAGTAGAATTTGTGACATCCGTTATGTCATAAAAAATACATCATACTGTGAGAGCATCCGAGAGTTCCCTTGCCCATCTGATCGAGACACCTTCCCTCCCTCCGATGTCCATACGCTATCCGCTCTTCAACCGCGAACTGGGCATACTAGGTTTCAACGAGCGCGTCCTCGCGCAAGCCGCCGATACGACGGTTCCCCTGTTGGAACGCCTGCGTTTCATCTGCATCACCAGCAGCAATCTCGACGAATTCTTCGAAGTCCGTATGGCGGGTCTGCAAGAGCAGATGCGCGACAACCCCGGCTCGCTCTCGCCGGATGGCATGTCGCTGCAGCACGTCTACGACCTCGTCTCCGAGCGCGCGCAACGGCTCGTGCGCCAGCAATATTCGATGCTGCATGACATCGTGCTGCCGGCGCTCGAAATGGAAGGCATCTATTTTCACGGCGCGGAGGACTGGACGGAACAGCAGACCGGATGGGCGCGCGACTACTTCTACAACGAACTGCTCCCCGTCCTGACGCCTATCGGGCTCGATCCCGCGCATCCGTTTCCGCGCGTGCTGAACAAGAGCCTGAACTTCGTCGTCGAGCTGGAAGGCACCGATGCCTTCGGCCGTCAGGCGATGATGGGCATCGTGCAGGCGCCGCGCGCGCTGCCGCGGCTCGTTCGCATGCCCGAAGCGCTGTCGGGCTATCCGCATGGTTTCGTGCTGCTGAGTTCGTTCATGCAGCACTTCGTGAACGAGCTGTTTCCGCATCTCGTCGTGCGCAGTTGCAATCAGTTTCGCATCACGCGCAACAGCGAGCTTTTCGTCGATGAGGACGAAATCACCAATCTGCGCGTCGCGCTGCAGGGCGAATTGCCGGCGCGGCATCTGGGCAACGCGGTGCGTCTCGAAGTGTCGGCGGAAACGCCGCCGCATCTCGTGCGGCGTCTGCTCGACGAAGGTCAGCTGAGCGAACGCGATCTGTATCGCGTGAACGGGCCGGTGAATCTCGTGCGGCTCATGCAGTTGCCCGAGATGGTCGATCGACCCGATCTCAAGTTCGTGCCGCATATTCCGTCGGTGCCGAAGGCGATCGTGAACACGTCGAATCTTTTCGATGCGATCGATCAGGGCGATATCCTTTTGCATCATCCGTACGAGAGTTTTCAGCCGGTGCTGGAGCTGCTGCTTCAGGCCGCGAAGGATCCGCAGGTCGTCGCGATCAAACAGACGATTTATCGCACGGGCACCGATTCGCCGCTCATGGATGCGCTGATGCAGGCCGCGCGCAATGGCAAGGAAGTGACGGTCGTCGTGGAACTGCTCGCGCGCTTCGATGAAGAGACGAACATCAATTGGGCGTCGCAGCTCGAAGCGGTTGGCGCGCATGTGGTGTATGGCGTCGTCGGCCATAAGTGCCACGCGAAGATGATGCTGATCGTGCGGCGCGTGTCGCAAGGCGGCAAGTTCGTGTTGAAGCGTTATGCCCATTTGGGCACGGGCAACTATCATCCGCGCACGGCGCGTCTTTATACCGACTTCGGTCTGATGACTTCCGATCAGGAAATGTGCGAGGACGTGCATCACGTCTTTCAGCAACTGACGGGCATTGGCGGAGAGATTCCGCTGCATCAGTTATGGCAATCGCCTTTCACGCTGCATGCGAAGCTGATCGATGCGATCCGCGCCGAGGCCGAGCATGCGCGGGCGGGACGGCGTGCGCGCATCGTCGCGAAGATGAATGCCCTGCTCGAGCCTACGGTTATTGCCGCGCTTTACGAGGCTTCGCATGCGGGCGTGAAGATCGATCTGATCGTGCGCGGGGTTTGTTCGTTGAAGCCCGGCGTCGAGGATCTTTCGGAGAACATTACGGTTCGGTCAATCGTCGGGCGCTTTCTCGAGCATCATCGGATTTTTTACTTCTATGCGAATGGCAGGGAAGATGTGTTTTTGTCGAGCGCTGACTGGATGGATCGCAACTTCTTTCGTCGTGTGGAAGTGGCGTTTCCAATTCGCGATAGGCGGTTGAAGCGGCGGGTTATTGCTGAAGGGTTATCGGTTTGTCTTGGCGATAATCAATCGGCTTGGGTCATGCAGAGCGATGGGCATTATCGGAAGCGCCGTCCGGGTAAGTCTATTCGCAACGCGCAGTTAGGGTTGCTGGCTAAGTTTTGTTCTTGATGTTTTTTGCCCTTTTTCGTGCGTGTTTTCTTCTTCGCTGGATTCGGTATTCGCGTCGGGCTTTGTGCTTGTTCGCTTCCGCTTTCGTGGAATCCTGCGTTCGTGTCGGTCTATTAGCACTGCCCCTGTGCGGGGCGGCAGTCACTTTCTTTGCTGCTGCAAAGAAAGTAACCAAAGAAAGCAGCTACTGATACGCCCGCGGTCACGCGCAATTTGGGTAGTTCTCTCGTCCTAGGTGGCACTCGCCTAACGAGTGCCCTCATCACAATCACCGGGCTTGGCTCGCGTACGGTCTGCCACATCGCACCACACAGCCAACTGGTTCAGCACCAAATAGCTCCAGCCCGCTTCGCGGCCGACGGGTGAAGCGGGTCCGCGCGCGCTTTCTCGCTAACGCTTCAATCGCGTTGCGCCAGCGAATCGTTGGTTTCCCTTGTAGACCCGGCGGCAGCGCGTAGCGCTGGGCCGATGCTATTTCGTGCTGAACCAGTGTCCTCAACACCTTCGGGCGGCAGACCGTGCGCGAGCCAAGCCCGATTAGGTGTTTGAGGGCACTCTTTAGGCGAGTGCCGCCTGTGACGAGAGGACTACCCAAATTGCGTGTGACCGCGGGCCTGAAAAGCTGCTTTCTTTGGTTACTTGTATATTGAATCTGGCGTCCGGAAGCTGATCTCTCCCGTTCGCTCGAAGCGGTAGC